>CALCCV010000550.1 GCA_937900305.1 uncultured Pseudobdellovibrionaceae bacterium
CAGTTGCCGACCGGGGATGAGACTCCAGCGACAGTTGGCTTTGTGGGCGCAGCTCTGGCCGTTGCTCTCGATGGCCCTGTTGAAATTTTTGGAGGCTTGGGTTTTACAAATGAATCTCGAATAGAAATTCGTCGCGTCTCTCAAGGTGTGGCTATGGAGAATGGCAAAGCTGATATTGTAGCGGGCAAATATTTTATTCGTGTGAATGACTTGAAGGGCCGAATTGTCGGTCGTTTTTTTGATGGGCAGGGCCGGATTGTTGGCGAAGGCTCTTTTGATCTCGGGAAGATGAAAAAAAGCACTGCTGGAGCTTGGATCAGCCCTGCGCTGGTTATCCAAAAGACGGATGGGTATTTGCAAAAAGTGGCATCAATCTATCAATTGGACAGTAAAAAAAAAGTCAATAGCGGTGCAGTTTTAGAGCTTCACGGTGGTCAGTCTTCGAAACCTCTGGGTGCCGATGGCATTGCAGAAATCCCCGAACTCGCAAAAGGTTCTACATTTTTAGCTAAGGCGATTGAACCTGGGTCGTATCCAAGCCAATGGATATCCGGCGTGAATGACACCTCTGAGAAATTAGTCATTCCGGGAAAGATGTTGGATGGATTTGTTGAATATATCCAAGACATTTATAAACTGACACTGGATCGAAAGCGGCTGACGATTGTCTTCGGAAGGGCAATGCAATCTGGAAAGCCGTTGGCTGGCGTTTCTGTTCAGCTTAAACAAACACCCGAAGTTTTGCCGATCTATTTCGATGGTTTTGTACCAAACAAAGGATTGCATCAAACATCTGCATCGGGATTTTTTGCGTTTGTGAATGCTGGCGAGGGTGTAAATACAGTTGTGGCAAAAACAGGATTTCGATCTTTTGGCTATATCAATGTTAATGTGGAAGCTGGCATTGTTGGCTATGGTGCTCTTGAAGGCGGAACCGAAGAGCGAGAAGTGGGCATTCGATCGTTTGATGCTTTCACCGGAGACGCTCAAGAAATTCGATTCGGGCTTGAGCATCAAGATCAGATGGTCGACAGCGTCGGTGGTGACTATGCGATGTTGCTGAAATCGGTTGATCGCTGGGGGCAAGCAATCGTTCACCCTCTGAGTGATCAATATATGCCCGCTCGGTATACCTATTCAGATTTTCAAGAACAAATTTTTTTCCCGCTAGTGGATCGTGAGTGGTTAAACGAAGTGAAGGGTGGCCATCGATTGAGTGACGATCCTGATTCGGGTACGGTCATTGGTTTTGTAAGCGATGAAGACTATGAACTTTTTGTGCCCACCGTAAATGGATATGGACCTGAAAATATTGCCTACTTTGATGCGCAAGGGATCATCGTGAATAAACCGGCCGCAGGTGGCGGATTTATACTATTCAATTTGGCCAGCGGTCTGCATCAGGTTGTCCTGACGAAAAGTGGCGAAGACACATTGATCTCGAGAATCACCGAGGTCGAAAATGAAAATCTTTCGGTACTTACTTACAACGAATAGTTTCAACCCATTTACGAAACACATCTCCCCGCTCTTCAAAATTGGCGAATTCATCGAGAGAGGTTCCGCCTGGACTGAGGAGAACTGTGTCTCCTGATTTGAGTTGAGTCGTTAAGGAATCAAGTGATTGGTGCAAACTTGAATGCGAATCCCCGCTCAATGTTGACTGTTGCTGAATGAGCTCTCTTGCTTCTCCGAAAAAATGAAACTGCAAATCGGTGGCCGCTGCGAGGTTGGCTAGTTGGAACCACGGAAGTTTTTTGTCCCGACCACCCAGGAGCAAATGAATGCGTTGAGGTTTTAACTCACGCACTGTCTCGAGCGAGGTGATAATGCTTTCTAACGTTGTTGCTTTGCTGTCATTGATGAACTGAATGTTGTTCCAGCTTCCCAAGTTTTCAATGCGGTGAGGAAGTCCCGGAAAATTGTAAAGACCTTTGCGACACGAAGTGGGCAATCCAAGCTCCAGCGCAAGTCTAAATGTCAGAGCCAGATTGTCGAGATTGTGCTCACCTAAGAGCCGGGGACGGTCGTCGAATTGGCTCAGATCCCGTCGGTCAGTCCAGATAGGATTTTTAATCAGCTCGGCGTCCGACCATTTTGAAAACGCGGCCTGCAGATCGCCACCATTGCGATTGAGAATGACCGCACCACTGGTCAGAGAAAGAAGCTGGAGCTTTGTGATGTAATACTCAGCGAGGGATGAGTATCGTTCGAGATGGTTTGGTAGAAGCGAAGTGATTGCCGCAGCAAAAAAATGAAAGCCGCGCAAATTTTCAAGTTGGTAACTTGAAAGCTCCAGTGCCACAAATTCGGCACGAGGTTGCCCATTTTTTTGTATGTTAAGAATGTATTCGGCCAGGGGTGTGCCTAAGTTACCACCGATAAAAAACTTTTTGCCCGCAGAAAAAAAAGCTTCTCCCAGCAAAGTTGTACAAGTGCTTTTTCCTACGCTGCCCGTGATACCGATAAGCTTTTCAGATGTTAAAAATTGTGCCGCGAGACTGAGTTCGCTTGACAAAATTGTGCCGGCAGGAAGTAAAAGTTTTTGCATATTGGCGGTTTGCAAAGGTACGCCGGGACTCACGAGTACAGTTTTTGCCTTAAGAGCAAAGGCCTGGTCCCAGGACCTGAGATCTCCCTGACTAGACCGTTCATCGAAGGTGAAGATCTGTTGACGAGAAATGCCGGTGGCGAGAAGCAGATTCAATGCTGACAATCCACTTTTTCCTAAGCCGACGATGAGGATTGGCGGTTGTTCTACGATAGACTGGTTGAGCATAGTCGATGTCTATAATTCCTTGCCGAGCGAAGCAAGAGAAACAATAATGAATCTTGGGGCAATGGGAATGAGAGATTTTCGTCACGCAAAGTACACTGCCATTTTGAGTGATATGCACTTGTGCGAAGAAGAGCCCATTCATCCAAAATATCCATTGTGGAAAAAATATAAAACCCGCCAATTCTTTTTTGACGATGTCTTTGCGGATTTTCTCGAGCACATTCAGGTTTTGGCAGAAGATGAAAAGATTGAGTTGGTTTTGAATGGTGACATTTTCGATTTTGACTCTTTAATGGAGTTGCCACCCGAACCTTTGTATAAAATTTCTTGGCTTGAGAAGCACCGTGGCCTTCGCGCAAAGGGTGAGAGATCTCTTTTTAAAATGGAAATTATTTTTCGGGATCATCCTGTTTTTTTCAATGCACTTTCTCAGTTTATAAAAAAAGGTCACCGGTTAATTTTTGTCATGGGAAACCATGATTTGGAGCTGCACTTTGAACAAGTGCAAAAAAAAATTCTTAAACAACTCGATCTGACCGAGAGTGAAGAGCTTCAGGTTCGATTTTGTGAATGGTTTTATCTTTCCAATGGCGATACCTTGATCGAGCACGGGAATCAATATGATCCCTACTGTCTTTGCGAAGACCCCATTCATCCCTTTTACATGAGTCACAATGAACTTGCGCTCAAATTGCCATTCGGAAATGTCGCCTGTCGCTATATCATGAATGGCCTCGCCTTTTTTAATCCTCATGTTGAGGCCAATTACATTCTGACAATGAAAGACTATGTGCGGATATTCTTGCGTTACATGGTTCGCGCGCAGCCGATGTTGATGTGGACTTGGTTTTGGGGAGCCCTCCTCACATTTGCACATTCGTTTCAAGATCGCCTTCGCGCGCCGCTACGGAATCCGTTTGTTCTCGAAGACAAGGTGGCATTTATTGCGTCCAAGTCGAACGCGACTCCTCGTCAAGTGCGAGAGTTGAAAGAGCTTTTTCCGGCCCCGGCTTCAAGTCAGCCTTGGCTTTTATTTCAAGAACTGTGGTTGGATCGCTCGTTTTTAATTTTGATTTGCCTGCTAGCGATTGTTCAAATCATGGTTGTCATTAAGGCGACCACTCAAGTTTCAGTTTTTTGGGCGCTGATTCCAATTTTTGCGTTTGTGCCATTTTTTTTGTTTTATGCAAGCTCGGTGGTCTCTTACGTTTCGAGCTATAAAGAGCCTGACGAAAGAATTCTTTCGATGGAGAGTGCTATCACCGGAGTCGATCGAATTATTTATGGCCACACCCATCACGCCCGACATGAGCAAATTGGTTTGGTGGAACATCTAAACTCAGGGTGTTGGTCGCCGGGTTTTTTAGACATTGAGTGCACGAAACCGGTCGACCAAAAGACCTTCGTCTGGTTGCAGCCTGATGGACCAAAGCGCCGCGCAGAACTACGGGTTTTTGCAGATCAAAAATCCAACATTTACCTAAAAAGATCACGCGCTAGCACATAGGAGAAGTGAAACAATCACGAAAATACCAAGGAAAAGCCTGTATTTAATCGTCGTAATGCAAGGCTTCATGGTGAAAACTCACAGCAAAAGCATTGGACGGCGAAAAGTCTTTGTGAAAACCTAGAAATGGCCTGTATTGTTTTTAAGCGTGGTTTTTAATCGTTTTAGGAGGCTGAAATGGCAGAAGTATTGGTTGTTACAAGCAAAGTGAAGAAATTTATCAAAGAGAAAGGTGGAATGAATACCTCTGCCGAAACCGTTGATGTGTTGAGCAAAGCCATCGAACAACTGTGCCAAAAGGGTATTGATAGCGCAAAATCAGATGGCAGAAAGACCGTCATGGCTCGCGATATCGTGATTGATCACCTCTAAGTTAGAGGAGCCGGCAACAGGTCTCAACAAACCTTTCCTGCCGGCCGTTCACTTCAGGTTTATTTCACCAGCGCTTGAAGATCTTCCCAGCTCAAAATTTTAACATTTAAATCCTGAGCTTTCTGGAACTTTGATCCGGGGTCTTCGCCCACGACGAGATAGCTGAGTTTTGAACTCACGCCAGACACAACTTTACCGCCATTCGCTTCGATCAATGCATGCGCCTCATCGCGCTTGACTGGCAGCGTCCCGGTCACCACAAAAGACTGGCCCTGCAAAACTTGCGAAACTCGGGCGGGACCTTTGATTTTAAATTCAATGCCCGCTTTGATCAGGCGCTCAACCTCTTGGACGAAGCGCTTTTTTCCCAGCTGATCTAAAATGGATTTTGCAACCTTGGGACCGATCTCTTCGACGGTCATCAGTGCTGTTTCGTCGGCCGCCAAGAAGCCCTCGAGACTACCAAAGTGTTTGGCGAGATGTTTAGCGGTCTGTTCGCCGACAAAACGAATTCCGAGAGAAAAGATAAACCGCTCGAGCGAGGACTGTTTGCTTTTGGCAATGGAGTCTAAAATATTCTGTACGGATTTTTCACCTTGGCGATCTAGAGCCATCAAATCTTTTTTAGTGAGTGCGTAGAGATCTGAAAATTTTGTAACTAAGTTTTTTTCCACGAGAGTTTCGAGAAGCCGATCTCCTACCTTTTCAATATTCATTGCTCTGCGGGAGGCAAAATGTTTCAAGCTTTCGACAAAGACGGAGGGGCAAAAAGCATTCACGCACCGAACGGCCACCTCTTCTGGAAAGCGTTCGACTTTTTCACCGCAGGTCGGGCACCGAGAAGGCATCGTGAAAGGCTCAGATTTTTTTGGTCGCTTTTCAAGAACGACCGAAATGACTTCGGGAATGACATCGCCTGCTCGATGGACCAAGACCGTGTCGCCAATGCGAACGTCCTTGCGCTCGATCTCTTCCGCATTGTGAAGGGTCGCGTAGGTGACCTTGACACCACCAACCAAAACCGGTGTCATCACGGCAACTGGGGTGAGCACACCGGTGCGACCAATTTGAATCGCAATATCTTCAATCAAAGTTTGAGCCTGCTCGGGTTTGAATTTGGCGGCCGTTGCCCAACGAGGTGAACGGGCTACGAGACCCAAGTCGTCTTGTAGTCGGAGTGAGTTCACCTTCACGACCATCCCATCAATTTCAAAGGGCAGCTTGTGGCGAGTTTTGGCGAGGTCATCATAGGCGTCTAAAACCGCTTCGATGTTTGGACAAATTTGGCAAAGCTTGGACGTGGTTGGTAAACCCAGCCGTTCAATTTGCTCAAGCAGATCGCTTTGCAGAGAATACGAAAAACCTTCAAACGCGCCAATACCATGGGCAAAAAAGCGAAGGGGCCGGCTCGCCGTGATTCGTGAATCAAGTTGGCGAAGGGTTCCGGCTGCAGCATTGCGTGGATTGGCAAACGTGTGTTCGCCTTTTTCATCTTGATCTTGATTGAGTGCCAAAAAGGCGTCCTTAAAGATCAAGACCTCGCCGCGCACTTCCAAGAGCTTCACCCCGTCTTCGCGGAGTTTGAGCGGAATGGATCGAATCGTTTTCACATTGGCGGTGACGTCCTCACCGGTCTGACCATCTCCCCGAGTCAAAGCCCGCACCAGATGGCCGTCTTCGTAAATCAGCTCGATCGCGAGTCCATCGAGTTTGGGCTCTATGAAATACTCAATGGGTCCAGAGAGCTTAGCGAACTTTTTCACGCGGCTATCAAAATCTTTCAAATCTTCGAGGTCATAGCTGTTCGACAGCGAGAGCATAGGAAGACGATGATCTTGCTTAGAGAACACCGATAGCAACTCTGCGCCTACACGGTGGGAGGGAGAATCTCGTCGGTCCAACTCGGGGTGGAGCTTTTCCAGTTCCACTAATTCCATAAAGAGTTGGTCATAGTCGTAGTCTGAAATTTCAGGCTGATCGAGCACGTGATAAAGATGATTGTGACGCTCAAGCGTAGCCTTCAATTCCCGATGGCGTTTTTCATATGGATTCATTGCAGAAGTCCTCGAATTTTGTTACCCCTGTGCGCTGTCATTAGGAGCTAGACGTGAGCAGTGATCGACCCCGTGACCCCAAAAATAATTCTCAGGACGTTGTGGAATCGCAAAAACCCCAACTAAACCAACAGCTCTTCAACCAAGAGACAATAGACAAGATTGCCAAACTTTCAAGGCTTGCTGTTTCAGACCAACAGGCCTTGGCATTTTCCCAACAGCTGGCCCAAGCGCTCAAGCATTTCGAAGAAATCTCGACGGTTGAGACCGGCGGGATTGAGCCGCTAATTACACCCACCCAGATTGAAAATTGGACCCGCGAAGATGTGGTCGACCGGGGCCTGAGTGTAGAGGACATGATGGCGAATGCTCCCGAAAGAGTGGGGAACCTTTTTAAAGTTCCTCCTGTGGTGTAACGGCGCTCTTTTGCGATGCCCGTGACTGAAGCTTGTAATCCGTAGTTTTGAAGCTAGGAGATGTTCATGAATCCTTTGCAAATGTCCTTGAGTGAGATGGCCGAAGGTGTTCGACAACAAAAATTGTCGAGCCGCGATCTCGTTGAATTTTACCGCGGCCGCATTCAAAAATTTGACAAAGAAATCAATTCTTTCATTTCGCTCAACGAGGAGGCTGGCGCAGAGGCTAGCCGCATCGACGAAGCGGTGAAAAGTGGACGATCGAACGGTCGACTTCTGGGCGTGCCTATCGGAATTAAAGATCTCCTTTGCACAAAAGGTCTGGCGACCACTGCGGGTTCAAAAATTTTATCTAATTTCATTCCACCTTATGATTGCACAGTTGTGTCTCGCTTAAAGGAAGAGGGCGCTATCGTTCTTGGTAAACTCAATCTCGATGAATTTGCCATGGGATCTTCCAACGAAACCTCTTACTTTGGAGTTTGCCGAAATCCCTGGAATAAAGCGTACGTTCCGGGCGGGTCCAGCGGTGGTTCGGCCGCAGCGGTGGCAATGGGCCTAGCTCCTGCAACTATCGGAACTGACACCGGTGGATCCATTCGCCAACCCGCGAGCTTTTGCGGAGTTGTTGGTTTTAAACCGACCTATGGTCGTGTCAGCCGCTACGGAATTGTGGCGTATGCTTCGAGTTTGGATCAAGCGGGTCCGATGACTCGATCCGTGGCCGACGCCGCACTTCTCAGCGAGGTTATTTCTGGTCAAGATCCATTGGACCAAACGACAACTCAGCGAAAAGTTCCGACGTGGCAAAGTCAGCTGAAGGCAGACCTTAAAGGTTTGAAAGTGGGAGTGCTCAAAGAGTTTGTGACAGACAGTCTTCACGCCGATGTTAAAAAGACGGTCAACGCGGGCATCGAGGCCTTGTGCGAAGCTGGTGCTGAAATTGTTGAGGTCAGCGTTCCACTGACTAAATTTGCGGTACCCGTTTATTACTTGATCGCGGCGAGCGAAGCGAGTTCTAACTTAGCTCGTTATGATGGTGTGAAGTATGGCCATCGTGCGGAGTTTTCATCTTTGTCGGGTCTAGATCTTGAGACATTTTATTCGAAAACTCGGGGCGAGGGATTTGGCGACGAAGTTAAACGTCGAATTATGTTGGGCACTTACTGCCTGTCATCTG
The DNA here is from genome assembly GCA_937900305.1 of uncultured Pseudobdellovibrionaceae bacterium. Taxonomy (GTDB): domain Bacteria; phylum Bdellovibrionota; class Bdellovibrionia; order Bdellovibrionales; family Bdellovibrionaceae; genus CALCCV01. The sequence continues at coordinate 8,309 of CALCCV010000550.1, forward strand.
GTTACTTTGATCAATATTACACGAAAGCATGTCAGGTGCGCCGGCTGATAAAAAATGAATACGATTCTGCATTCGCGAAATGTGATGTCATCGTCAGTCCGGTTACAACCACTCCGGCGTTTAAAATTGGCGAGCGAGTGTCAGATCCTTTGCAAATGTACATGAATGACTTATTCACAACTTCAACGAATTTAGCGGGCCTACCTGGGATCAGTGTTCCTTTTGGTTTTTCGGTGGATCGATTGCCAATTGGCGTTCAGCTGACCGGAGCTCCATTTGCAGAACAAAGTCTTCTCAATTGCGCGTCGGCGCTCGAAGTCGCGGCTAACTTGAAAGGTGTGGTTCCTTATGAATCATAGAGGCTACGAGTCCGTCATCGGAATTGAAGTTCACGTTCAGCTCAAGACAGTTTCTAAAATGTTTTCTGGCGACTCTACGACGTTTGAAGCCGAGGACAATCGCAATACAAGCCCTATCACTATGGGCATGCCTGGGACTTTGCCCGTCGTAAATAAAAAAGCGATCGAATTCTCTGTGAAGACGGGTCTGGCGCTGGGTTGCCAAATTCGTCCGTCGTCAGTGTTTGCCCGCAAAAATTATTTCTACCCGGACCTTCCGAAGGGCTATCAAATCTCTCAGTATGATCAGCCAATTTGTGAGCACGGAGAACTCACATTTACTGTCGATGGCCGCGAAAAAACGGTTTCAATCACACGTGCGCACATGGAAGAAGACGCGGGAAAATCCACGCACTATGGCGACTACACGCTGATCAACTACAATCGGGCCGGCATTCCGCTCCTCGAAGTGGTTTCTGGTCCAGATATGTCTTCGCCGCAAGAGGCCGCCGAATATGGTCGTACAATTCGCCAGATTGTTCGTTACCTGGGTGTTTGTGACGGCAATCTGGAAGAAGGCTCACTTCGATGCGACTGTAACGTCAGCGTTCGTAAGATCGGCGTCAAAACTCTCGGCACCAAAGTTGAGATTAAAAATATCAATTCATTTCGATTTATCGAGAAAGCCATCGAGTTTGAAATCGAACGCCAGATCGATCTCGTCGAGCGAGGCGAAAAGATCATTCAAGAGACTCGGCTTTATGATCCCGATAAAAACAAAACATTTTCAATGCGAACCAAAGAAGATGCTCAGGATTATCGATACTTTCCTGACCCAGACCAACTCCCGGTCCTCGTGGCTGCTGAAGACCTTGAGCGCTGGAAGAGTGAAATTCCAGAGTTGCCTCGCGCAAGATGTCGACGCTATGTTGAGCAAAACGGATTGCCTGAATCTGACGCCAACGTACTCACCGCCGAAAAGGAAGTCGCAGATTTTTTTGAAGAGACCGCCAAGTACTGCGGGAACTACAAGGCCGCCTCCAACTGGATCATGACGGAGATTCTACGATCACTCAACGAGTCTGGAAAAACGGTAACAGAAAGTCCCGTTTCACCACATCACCTTGGTGAGATGATTGTGCTAATTGAAAAAGGCACGATCTCTGGTAAAATTGGAAAAACGGTGTTTGCCGAAATGTGGGCCACCGGCAAGGATCCGCAAACCGTCATTCGAGAAAAAAATTTAGTTCAGATTTCAGATTCATCTTCGATATTAAAAATTGTAGAAGACGTGCTCGCCACCAACCCCGGACAAGTCGCAGATTACAAAGGTGGTCGAACTAAATTATTTGGTTTCTTTGTTGGAGCCGTTATGAAAGCATCTAAGGGACAAGCCAATCCGGATTTGGTAAATCAGATTTTAAAAGAAAAACTGGGTTGAAAACTGGATTGAATGGTCAGACCAAACGCCCGATATCACTGCAGGTGGAGATTCCAGATGCTGTTTCAAAGTTCTGAAAATCAGATTCGGCGAGAGCGGCGAAAGTCATTCGCAAAACTTTTAGTTCAGTTGATGTTTGTGATGACTTCACTGGCTTTTGTCTGTGGTGCACCAGACGCATCGGGAAAAGAAGCCATCAACGCGACTCTCCCCGACTCGTCAGAAGCGCCGTTAAAATTTAAGAGAGAAAAAATTCAACTTGGGAATGTAAAAATCGAAGTTGAAATAGCTGACACTCCTGAATTGGCTTCGCGGGGACTGATGTTTCGAAAGTCTCTACCTAAGAATGGTGGCATGCTTTTTATTTTTGAAGCGGAAAGACCATTGGGTTTTTGGATGAAGAACACTTACATCGATCTGGACATTGGCTATTTCGATAAAAATTTGAAACTAATTGAAGTGATCCCGATGAATGCCACGTCCAAAGCCCAACTGGAGTTTCCATCTTACCCCAGCCGAAGGCCAGCTCAGTTTGCTCTCGAGATGAATTCCGGATGGTTCGCGAGAAATAAAATCAAGGAAGGCGACGCACTCAAATTTTTGTCCAGAGGATTTAAGTCTAGAGATAATTAACAGTGTCAAGCCCAAATTGATTTCTTCCGAGAGTGTGTTGTACTAAAAGAGTAAAGCCCTAAACTCATCAAGGAAGAGGACTATGATTACCCATTCTCTAAAAAAATGCGTGATGCTGATAGCAGCGCTGCTAACGATGAATGTTTCTCTCGTTGGCTGTACCTCTGGTGACACCTCTGAAGACGAGGTTGCTGAGGACGTTTCATCTGATGTCGAAGGGACGGAAGAAGAAATTGCATCTGAAGAAGGCGCGACCGATGCCGCCGCCGCTGAGGGCTCTGAGACTGCAGCTTCAGAAACTCCAGCTGAAGACGGTGGTGAACTGAGCATGGACGATACGGCTCCAGCTGAAGGTGGTGACGCCGCCGCTCCTGCCGAAGGCGGCGATGTTGCAGCAACCGATGCACCAACTGGTGATGCTCCAGCGGCTGATGCCGGATTACCACCAGATCCATTTGCGGCTTCTGCGGACTCTACAGTTCCGACGGATTCAGCAGCTTCTTTGGATTCGGCCTCGACAATGGGAACAGATTCTACGGCAGCAACTGAACCGGCACCGACTGATTCAACTAGCGGTTCGTTTGATTCAGCGGCTTCGACAGATTCAACCAGCTCGGGCAGTTCATCGGTGACGGAAATAAACTCATCTTCTGCAGCGAAGCCTCTGCAAAAGGTGGCGACATCGCCTTGGAAGCAAAAAGGCGAGTGGATCAACGGAATTTATTTTGCCCGGCCCGGCGATTCACTTTCAGGAATTTCTCAAAAAATTTATGGCGAAGATCGAACTGCATTTCTGCAATCTGTAAATGTGGCTTTGCAGTCTCGCGATGTTAAAGAAGGCGAAAAAATCTATTACTCGTCTCCCACTCGTAAAGAAGATTCATCAGCAATTTTGAATTTTCACGAAGAAAAGGGCGTTGCTCCTAGCATTTACGTTGCAAAAGATGGCGACAATATCCGCCAAGTTTCTAAGGAACTTTTAGGATATTCAAATGCATGGAAAGAAATTTGGTCCAGTAATCCAGTTGATTCTAAAGGTTCGATTTCTGCAGGCACAGAGTTGAAATATTGGAAAGGCGACGGCGCATCTGGCGGCGGCGGCGAACTCGCTACGAATACGCCAGCTGAAGCACCGGCACCGCCGATGGAAACGGCCGCGGTTGAAACGCCACCGCCACCTCCAGAAGCTCCGGTGGCAGAACTTCCACCACCCCCTCCGCCAATGGAAGCCGCAGCAGAAATGCCACCCCCACCACCGCCTCCTCCCGCTGATCTGCCACCGCCACCTCCGCCCATGGATATGGCTCAAGCTCCAAATCTTGACGACGGTGCAGAGGGTGCCGCCGCTGGTGGAGAAGACAATATGATGACGATCGGTGCCGCCGCCATTGCACTCGCCGGAGTCGCGGGTCTCTTGATCGTGCGTCGACGAAAAAAACGTGAGCTTGAGTCGACATTCACAGAAACACAAGTCGGCTAAGACGGTTCACAAAATGATTTTGCAAGAGGGCTCCGCGAGGGCCCTTTTTTATTTGAGGTTTCTTGAAGTGGGTGAATCATGGACGCTTTGCAAATGTGGGAACTCGCAAGTTACGTCGTGACAGTGGTCGGTTTGCCCTTTGCCATCCTCGTTTTTATGTACGACCAAAGGCGTGAACGACAAAACGAAGAAGAAGAGCTTTACCAACGCCTCTCTGATGAGTACGCCAGTTTTTTGAAACTTCTTCTAAACAACGCGGATCTCGGTCTGATGTCACCTGATGTTGTTTCTACACCGTTGAATGCTGAGCAACGAGAACGAAAAAAAATTATTTTCGATATTCTTGTTTCACTCTTCGAGCGCGCCTTTATCTTGGTTTATGAAGAAGAAATGAATCCCCAGACCAAACGACTTTGGGCTTCGTGGGAAGATTACATTCGATTTTGGTGTGAGCGACCAGACTTTCGTGCTGTTTTGCCCGAGCTATTGAAGGGTGAAGATGAAGATTTTAAAAGATACATGGGATCTTTGATTCCGTAAGAGCAATTTGAAATTCAGCAAGTGGGCGAAGAGGTCAGAAAGTCTACGTTCAGGACTTCTTCGTAACCACTGCTAGAAAAAGAGATTAGCCAACTTTTTTGAAGATGCGATCCATTAGACCACGCCTTTCAGATCGAGAAGACTCAACGAAATAGATGAGATCATCTACGATTTGTACATCGCGATTATTTAAAGGCATAAATTTTATGCCGCACCCGACTTGGTTTTTCCAAATCACTGTCGCCGCAACTTTTCGACTGCGGCCACTAACGATAAACTTCAAATGAATTTTCTCGCCCGCTTCAAACATGCCACCAGCAAACTCGAGAAAAGCTCCAGAGATACTGATATTTCTCAGAGTTCCCTTTTGCTCATCACGACCATAGCTTTTCTTAAATGAGACGTCTAAATTGAGTGGTGTCCTAGGAGCCGGCACTGAAACAGCCTCCATCACGTTCCTCCTGTTGCATCTTCACTCTTCGGTTGGGGGGCGAAATCACTAAAGGCTCGACACTCTGAGAATCTTGTGAAGAAAGCTTGGCTCCCACTGAACCAAGCTAGCTCGATGTCTTAACGTGAGAAGGCACCTCAACAAACAGGTCAAAAACAGGTCAAATTGACTCGTGAATTGGGTGCATGGGTTTACGAAATTTTAACGATTCACATTGAGATTTTCAAAAAATTACTGAAACCTGTCGATTATTCAAGCGCTAAATAGCTGAATTCTCAGAATAAAACACAATAGACCTTTTTTGTTGACAAAAATTGAGGGGTTTTATTAACTAAGGCCAGTCAAAGACAAGACTGGTTCCAAGCCCATCTTTCATTTTCTTCTATAAATTAATTCTCCATTTATTCATGACCTTTTCATGACCACCTTAAAGGAGTTCCCTTGGCAGACCAAAAAAGCAGTAATCCTGTGGAAGTCGCAAAAAAGAAAGTTCGCAGCCGTGCTGCTGGTGCGGCAGACAAAGCGAAAAGCGATGGCGATGATTCACAGGGTGCCAGGGCACACGAACCCGCAGCGCGGGCCAATGGCGCTGGTGGTGATGGTGGCGATCGGGGCGAAAGCAGCGCGGGCGGCGGTGTTGGAGACGGTCAGGCACCTGGCAGCGGTGGCGGCCAGCCTCCCGAAAGACCACCCCGGGAATTCAAGCCTCCCCGAGAGCAGAGAGATCCACAAAGAGATCAACCCCAAGATTCGCGGCCCGAAAATGAAGCTAGACCCGCCGCTCGAGAGAGTACTCCCAGTGACCACAATGTGGCTCAGGTCGCTCCTCCACCCGCTCAAGATCCGCAAAAAGCACCTCCGCAACAATCAAGTCCACAAGCTCCAAATCCTCAGCAACAGCAGGCCCCGGCGCCACAACAAAATCAAAATCCGGCCGCTTTGCCTCGTGAACCGCAACAACGACCCCCACAGCAACAACATCAAAATCGAAATCGCTATGACAATCAGGGCGGCGGTCAAAGAAAGAACAACAATTTTAAAAACAATCACCAGGGTGGAGGCGGAGGACATCAGCGCCGTGATCACCACCGCGATCGAGATCGTGACCAGCATTTATGCCTAAACCAAGCCTGGTAGCAATGGCAGAAACCTCAACATAGTCTTTTATAGCTTCAGACCTGTTTATATGATAATTTTTCGCGTAATCTTCTGTGTATAGCTCGATACGGTCAGTACCGGTATCGGCGGCGGCGGCGTGGGCGCGGGGGCGGCGCTGGCGCGGGCAACCGCGCGCCAGACCTGGGGCTACCGGCCCGCCGACCCGCTCACTTATCGATGAGCTCGACCTTGATGGTGGTCGTCTTCGTTGTCGTCGCCTTCTCGGCCGCCTCCGCCGCCGTCGGTGCGGCCTCGCCGTCGTTCTTTTCCGCCGCGTCGAACGCGGCGTCCACCACGCGCTGCGCCGCGATCGGGTTGAGGCCCGCCTCGTCCAAGCAGGCGCGCACCACGGCCAGGCGCGCGGTCGCCTCGTCCAGCCGCCGCTCTTTCTTCTGCGCGGGGCTGACGCGCACGCGCACGCCGCGGCACACCACCG
>CALCCV010000551.1 GCA_937900305.1 uncultured Pseudobdellovibrionaceae bacterium
GCTCATGATTGAGAGGTGACCCATGAAAACCTCACATAGTACTCCGACTTGCTGAGACTCTTTGCAAGTTGAAAACGCCTTAGGCGAACGACGAAGTTAACGCGCGGCTATCTTCGGATTTGGGGAATTAGTTTCATCTCGGCTACTCGGACTTACAGGGCAAGGAGTCTCTAAAAAATGGTGCGCGGGAAAGGACTTGAACCTTCACACCTTGCGGCACAGGCTTCTGAGACCTGCGTGTCTACCAATTCCACCACCCGCGCATCGTTGAGTCAGCTTTGGAAGATGGCATAGGATTAATTTTGCAGAGGGAGTTTGTCAAGGAGACCGTTGGCTCGGAGGCTGACGTTGTGAACCCAGGTGAGTTCGTGTTTGTTGTGATAGAGGTGCTGAACGCGGGAGCCAGGGAAGTCTTTGAGAAACTGTTCGATCATCGCGAAGTCCGTCGCTCCTTTGAATTTCACAGAACACACGCAGCGGAGGTGCGGCCACACCGCCAACCATCGGTGCAAAAGTGCCTGCAATTTTTTGGGCTCGGTGATCATGTCGCAGAAGAGCCAATCCACCGGCCAATCTGCCGGCGAAAGTTGAAAAACATCTTGCTCACGAAAGTGGATTCTGGGACTTGCCGCGAGTTCGAGGCGCCCCTTATCAAAGGCCGTTACGTCGCAGCCCATCTGACTCAACACCCAAGTCCATCCTCCAGGAGCTGCACCTAAATCAAGCACTCGTTGCCCCGACCTGGGAGGAACAATTCCAAGCGAAAACATCTCCCAGAGCTTCAAGTAGGCGCGCGATGGAGGTTCATTTTTATCTTCAACGAACTCGCGCAGCCCCATCACCGCGCGCGGCCAGCAGTTTGTCGATGTCCAAAGTTCGTCGGGCTTTAGCAGTGTCCAGAATTGCCATGGCGTGGATTCGGACGACGGCAAAAAATCAATGCGACGAAGTGGAGCATCTTTCGCCTGCGATCGAATCAATTCGCAGCGCCGATGGTGTGCAATCGAATAGGACCCGCGCGGGAGCGGATGAGTTTTTAGAATCCGGGCGGCCTCAGATATGGACATGACCGATACCCTTTTGCCATCCAAAGCCAAGCACTGAGTCCAGACGAAAGCCTCTGAGAGATCGCGCGACGAGGTCCGCAACAAAAACAGACGTTCGTCCAAACGCTCAAAGGTCAGCGAAGAGTTTGCACTTTTTCGGCGCAATTCTTCTTCTAATTCGGCCTCGAAGCCTGAAAAAGCAAAAGCCATGGATTCAATCATTTTCGTGTTATTTTGGTCGGCCAAGGGTTGCGTCTCCTCGAGGCGTGTTTCAGGATGAAAGTCTTGTTACATTGTTTCGTGAAAGATACCGAAAAACAACTCTAGAGACAGAGTCGTTTGAAAAGAAAGCACAATCAGGCAGTGACATCATGGTGAGCAACCGTTCGAAATCAAAAACCAAACGCAAAACACCCGTGCGCAAACGCAGGGTCGTAAAGGCGCGAATTGGCCCCCAAGCCGAAAATCAATTTGATCGTCGCTTTTTAAATCGGGAACTGGGTTGGCTCGAATTCAACCGCCGCGTTTTGCACGAAGCCGAAGATCTTCGAAATCCATTGCTCGAACGTTTGAGATTTTTGGCCATTTCGTCTTCGAATCTCGATGAATTTTTTATGAAACGCGTGGGCGGCCTGAAGCGTTTGGTGGCAACCGGAGTACAGACGCAATCTCCCGACGGCAGAACTCCGAGCGAGCAGCTCACTGCGATTCGCGCCAAAGTTTTGCCGATGATTGAAGGTCAACATCATTGCTTTCACAATTTGATAAGGCCCCTGCTGGCTGAACAAAAGATCTTAGTGAAGCGATGGGAACAGCTCTCGGCGGCCGACAAAATTCAAATGCAAACCTATTTCATGAGATCCGTTTTTCCGGTCCTTACGCCTTTGAGTGTGGATCCGGGCCACCCATTTCCTTTTATCTCAAATCTCTCAACATCACTCGGAATCGTGTTAACACCGCCCGATCGCGACGAACGACTTTTTGCGAGGGTGAAAGTTCCCAAAGTTCTTTCCCAATGGATACCCGTCGAAGGAAATCAAAAGTGTTATGTTTCACTCATTGATTTGATCATTGCAAATATTGCTACACTCTTTCCGCAGATGAAAATTTTGTCGATCATGTCTTTTCGCCTCACCCGCAATGCCGAATCCGATCGCGACGAGGAAGAGGCCGAAGATTTGCTCGAAGCTATCGAAGAGGAACTGCGCCAACGACGATTCGCCGAGGTTGTCCGTTTAGAGTTGGGTCCAAAACCAGATCCGTGGATGCAGCAGTTTCTTTTGAAAGAATTAGAGATCGAAGACGACGACGTTTATATTTTGAAATCCGACATCGACTTTATGGATTTGACGGAGCTCGCGTCACTCAATGTGAAGCACCTTCGGTTCCAAAGCTTTTCTCCAATCGTGCCCTATCCGTTTAACGACGAAAGCCTTTCCATTTTTGATATCATTAAACGCAAAGATCGACTGGTTCACCACCCTTACGAAAGTTTTGTTGGGACCGTTGAAAAGTTCATTTATGCGGCCTCAAAAGATCCGAAAGTTCTAGCCATCAAAATGACATTGTACCGAACGGGTGACCGAAGCCCCTTTGTCCGCGCGCTAGTCAGGGCCGCCGAAGCAGGCAAACAAGTTGTTTGCCTGGTCGAACTCAAAGCCCGCTTCGATGAAGAGCGCAACATCTATTGGGCGCAAGCGCTTGAGAACGCGGGTGTTCATGTGGTTTACGGTGTCGTCGGCCTCAAGACCCACGCTAAAACTAGCTTAGTTGTCAGGCGTGAAGAGGATGGCATTCGTTGTTACACACACATCGGCACTGGAAACTACAATGTGTCGACGTCAAGACTTTACACAGATTTTGGTTTGTTCACCGCGGATCCCCGCATTGCATCTGAAATCGTTGAATTTTTTCACTACCTCACTGGTCGATCTCTGAAGACGGACTACAACAGCCTGCTGGTGGCACCGGTCAACATGTTCGAAAAGTTCATCAACATGATTTTAAACGAACGCAACAATGCCCGCGACGGCAAACCATCGCAGATCATTGCCAAATTTAACAACATGGAAGAAAATGAAATCACCGCATGTCTCTATGAAGCCTCGCAGGCAGGCGTCCCCATTTCACTTTTGATTCGCGGCTTCACGGGCGTGAAAGCTCAACAGCCAACTCTCAGTCAAAATATTCGCGTGATTTCTGTGATCGGTCGATTTCTTGAACACTCGCGAATTTTTTATTTT
>CALCCV010000552.1 GCA_937900305.1 uncultured Pseudobdellovibrionaceae bacterium
TCAATATGGGTGTGGTGCTGGGGATGCTTCCCACCAAAGGACTGACTTTGCCTTTCTTAAGTTACGGCGGCAGCTCTCTGGTCTGTTTTTGTCTGCTCTTCGGCGTGATATTGAACATTGAGAATCGTTTAGAGACCGGTACATGAAAAAAAAAATAGGGATCATCGCTGGTGGTGGAACCGGTGGGCATATATATCCTGGAGTTGCAATTGCGCGCGCCCTCGCTAAAATTTCCGATGACTACGAAATTCATTTTGTGGGAAGTCCCGACGGCCTTGAAACCAAGATTGTCCCGCAAGAGGGATTTCCGCTTCACCTGATTCAAGTTCCCAAACTCAATTACGCGGGTTCTCAATTGGAAAAACTCAAGCGAGCGGCCGCCCTGCCCAACGCTTTCGTCAAATGTCTTAAGTTATTGAGAGATCTAAAACCCGAATTTGTATTGGGAGTCGGCGGATTTGCATCGGGTCCCTTCACTTTGGCAGCTGCGCTGATGGGAGTCCCCACGGCCATCTGGGAAGCCAATTCGCAGCCTGGTTTAACCAATCGGTGGCTCTCGCGATTTGTGAAGAGATGCTACGTTGTTTTTCCCGAAGCTCGCGAACAGCTGCACGCCAAGGACTTGCGAGAATACGGAATTCCCGTGCGCGCTGGAATCACCCAAATGCATCGACAAAACAATTCTGTGCCAGAAATCAATCGTCCATTTCGCATCTTGGTTTTTGGTGGCAGCCAAGGCGCGCGCGCCCTCAACAATTGTCTAATGGAACTTGTAAAAACCCATGATCTTTCGTCGTTGGGAATTGAAATCACTCACCAAACGGGTCGCGCTGATTTTGAAAAAGTCCAGGCGACCTATGTCGGTCATGCTAACGTACAGGCTCTAGAGTTTCTTTCACCAATGGAAGATCACTATCGTTGGGCCGACCTTGTGATTTGTCGATCTGGGGCCAGCACGGTGGCCGAAATCACCGCGGTCGGCAAACCCGCCATCTTTGTGCCTTTGCCGTCCGCTGCCGATGATCATCAACGAAAAAATGCCGAAGCTTTGGTGAACCAAGAAGCCGGAATTTTACTTTTGCAAAGTGAACTCTCTTGTGATTCTTTGATGAAAAATATTTTAGACCTTCAACGAAATTCCAACCGACGTGCAAAGATTGGCCAAAATGCAAGTCGGCTCTTCAAAGATCACGCGGCTGAAAAGATTGCGGCTGAGCTGCTGACACTAAAAGATTTGAAACCCTTACTGGCGGATCGCGAGATCGGAAATACAAAACTATGAGACTGGCAAAAAGTCATTTTCACTTTATCGGCATCGGCGGCATCGGCATGTGTGGTCTGGCTGAACTTCTTTGCGGCATGGGCGCAGCGGTTTCGGGCAGCGACATGGCCGAAAACGCCAATACCGAACGTTTGAAATCTCTGGGCGCAAAAATTTATTTGGGTCATGCGGCCGACCAACTTGGCAAAGCCGACGTGGTCGTTTTTTCGAGTGCCGTTGCATTCAACAATCCTGAAATTGCCGAAGCTCGCAAGCGTGGCGTGCCGCTCATCCAACGGGCGGAAGCGCTTGCCGAAGTCATGCGTTTAAAACGAGGGATTGCGGTTGCTGGCACCCACGGCAAAACAACAACGACCTCACTCACCTCTGCCATTTTTCTTGAAGCCAAACTCAATCCTACAATTTTTGTCGGCGGGCGCTTGGATTTAATTGGTTCCACCGCCAAACTGGGTGATGGCGAGTGGCTCATCGCCGAAGCCGACGAAAGCGATGGCAGTTTCTTGAAGCTATCGCCTGAACTGGGCATTATCACCAACATTGATACCGATCATCTCGATTACCACAAATCATTCGAAAATCTTCAGCGGGCCTATTATGAATTTGCCTTGAAACTTCCATTCTATGGCCATCTCATTGCCTGTGGTGACGACCCGGCGATTCGGCAGACCTTTGAAAATTATCCCAAACGAATCAGCTATTATGGATTTGATTCGAAGAACGATTATTTTCTCAAAGGTGGACAAGGCCACTACCAAGTTTTTCATCAAGATCGCGCTCGAGCAGAGACCAAAGAAATTGCGAAGTTCGAACTCTCGGTCCCTGGCCAGCACAATGCTTTGAATGCGCTGGCGGCCTTTCTCGCTGGACGATTCGCCGGTGTGCCGTTGGAAGTTTGCAGTCGGGGATTAAAAAGTTTCCAGGGTGTGGACCGAAGATTTCAACTCCGCGGCCAAACCTCCGCAGGAGTTCTTGTGTACGATGACTACGGTCATCACCCGACCGAGATTCGCGCAACTCTCCAAGCTTTTCGCGAGAAGTTTGCGAGCGAGCGATTGATTGCAGTTTTTCAACCTCACCGCTTCAGTCGCACTTCCCACTGTTGGACCGATTTCACGCAAGCTTTTGGGCTCGCTAGCGAAGTCATCGTCACAGATATTTATGCCGCGGGCGAAGCTCCTATCGCTGGGATATCCTCTGAACGACTTGCCTTAGAAATGAAGCATGATTCTGTCACCTTTCTCAGCAAGGACTCTCACTTCACTGAGCAACTCCACAAGCGCGGCAAAAAAGGGGATGTTCTTATTTTTCTCGGCGCCGGTGACATCTATAAAACCGCTATCGAAATGGCCGAAAGTTCCCGTTAATGGAAATTCTTAAAAACCAATCTCTCAGAGAACTGAACACATGGTTGGTCGGCGGCAAGGCCGAGCATTTGTGTTTCCCTGAATCTGAAGGCGATATTCGCGAAGCTCTCACCTTAGCCAAAAAAAATCAATGGCCCGTCACCGTGCTCAGTGGTGGCAGCAACGTATTAATTTCTGATGACGGCATTGAAGGTCTCGTCATCAATCTCAAAAAATTTTCAGGTTTAGACATTTCATCCGAAAGTGAAACGCTGCGGGTGGTTGCGAAATCAGGAACTTCTAAATCAGAACTTCTAAAACTTTTTTTGAAAGAACGTCTAGCGCCCGCTATTTTTTTAGCCGGAATTCCGGGTGACGTTGGCGGTGGCGTTGTCATGAATGCCGGAGTGGCCGAGTCGATTTCTCCACGTGAGTTCACGGAAATCACCGAATCCTTTACAGTCATTCCATTTGATGACCCCAGTGCCACACACACCTATCAACACGACGACGTTCAATGGAGTTATCGGCACTGTCGGGGTTGGCAAGCTGGAGTTATCACAACGGCCACTTTGTGTTGGCCCCGCCAAAAACGAGAAGATATTTTGACCGTCGTTCGCGAAGCCAATAAGATTCGTCTGCAAAAACAGCCACTCGATCTGCCCAGCTGTGGCTCGGTTTTCGTCAACCCACCCGGGCACAAGGCCGCCCAGTTGACTCAGTCTTGCGGCCTTAAAGGATTTCAAATCGGTGACGCCCAAGTTTCGCTGAAGCATGCCAACTTCATCGTCAATTTGGGAAGGGCTACGGCTTCAGAAATATGGAGCGTGATTCGTCACGTGCAAGAGACCGTGCAATCACAAACGGGAGTGAAATTGACCACCGAGGTTTTACGGCTTGGTAAATGGAAAGAATAGCCCCACGAGCGATCCACTTTTTCTTCTATTTCGTTTCAGAATGAGAACTTTTATTTACCGTCAACTTCGTTCAAAGGGTTTCCGATAGAGTTAAAGATGACTCAATCTCTGGCGAAGTATCTTTCACGCTCTCCCCGCTACATTCTGAATGCTGAGGATGATTCTTTGATTCGTTTAGCAGGACCTCGGCAAGAGCCGTGGGAAGAAGGCACCGATATTAAGAATGTGTCTTTGACCGGCTTGTGTTTCACCGCACCCAGCGATCTCTGCCCCACCCTTGGCGAAGTCATCAAAGTTCAGTTTAGAATTCCTTCAGATGAGCAAATGGCCTGTCACGCGTTGGTGACTCGACTTGAACGCATCAATGCCGCCAGCACCACGGTGGCAGTTCACTTTTATCGAATGGAATTATCTCAACGAATTTTGCTCGCCCAAGGACTTTTGCGGCGTCTCGAATTGAAAAACGGCGGCGGCGCACTCTCCTGGCCAAAAACATTCTCACTAATGACCATCCTGTTTCTTCTTTTCTTCTGGTCTGCTCTGAATTACTTCGCTTTTCAGGTGCCCTTTTCAGATTGGCTGAAATAAGTGAGTTCAGCTACTGAAATAACTGCGGTCAGCCAGCGGAAACGCCCTCAAACCACCCTCGTTTCAAAACGATTCAAATACTGGACAAATTTATAAGCCCCACGGTCCCTCAATTTCAGGTGGAATGGAGAAGTGGAGGAATCAAATGGACCAAAAAGACCGCCCTCGGCACCTGTGGATTGTGCCGCCAAGCCCGAACTGCAAACACCTGGCGACCGACCATTGCACTCACCGAGCCGAAGAACCCACTCGCAAATGGAATCGTTGGCTTCGCCAATGGGCAAAGTTGTGGAGTGCTTCGAAAAAAAACCAGCAGTGAGCACTGGTGGTCGAATTAAATCCAAGATTTTGTGCGAATTTTTTCGAGTAAAACTTTTTCCATTTTGATGGGATCACGAGGATCAATAGAAACTAAAGACTGCTGCTCGCAACGAATCTTTTCTTTCACCAGCCAGCGCAGAACATCCGAAATATTTTTATTTTTCTTATCCGCAAAGAAGGGATCATTTTCCAAGGCATCTTTTGCTTTTTTCAAAGCGCGTGCTTCAGCAGGATCAGATTCGCGAACAGAGTAATGAGGCAGATCATATTTTTTTACATCATCGGGTAAGACTCCCAAAAAATGAACCTCAGGCGCACTAAAATCAGCATTTCGAATCAAGGAAGCAGCCGAACCCGCCTTGAGGGTGCGATAAATATTTTGAATGGTGTACGCATCCAAATCTCCGAAAAAGTACATGGGAACCGCGAGTTCTTCCTGAATCAGCTTGCACCAACCGCGAACTGCGTTTGAGGGAACCCCTCCGGCACCGATGATAATGCAGTTATTTCGTTTGGTCATTCCCATGCTGACCAAGGTGTTTGCCGTACCTTCCGATTCGACCACCATCGCAAAATCAATTTTTTTCTTTGCTTTGAGCTTCAAGGACTGCGGTTTGTTTTTAGGAGTGAATGGAGCCGTGCCCAACGTTGACAAATCGATGGTGGCCTTTTCACCATCAATCATGGTTTCCGTCACCACAAGCTGTTGGGAATACGTTTGGCCACCGCGATCATTGGCAAAACAGTTGAGTTCTTCACGGTACACTCGAAGCATATCGCCGATGAAATCAATGATGGCATCGCTTTCGATCTGATCTTCGAAATCCAAGGGCTTCAATTGACGATCGCCCTTGATCAAACCTTTACAGATGTAATACAGCTCCCTTTTGGTATTCACTGCGCCGATATCCAAATTGCGAAGTAAGATCTCAAGAATGAAAACCACGCGGGCCAATTTTTGTACAGAACTGACGTTCAGTTCCGTACGGACAACTTTATCACCCGGCGTGAGAAATCCCACTTTTGAATTGTAAAATGAGTTATCGAGTGTGCACTTGACAGCCTCAAGGACCGGACGCTTTGAGCTTTCCAAATCTTTCAGCATTTTTTCAGCCATCATTTTGGCTTCTTTAGGAATGTCGATCTTTAGTTCACGGATTTTAACAAAGGCCATATTTCAATTCTCCAAATTTCATTGCGATCTTAGAGCCCAGCGCGACTAATTGGACTTCTTCGTTGTGGTAAGTGAAGCTTTTGCTGTTGTCGTAGGCGAAGCCTTCTCCGTCGTTGCGGGTGAGGCCTTCGCAGTTGTTCCCGGTGAACTTTTCGTCGTCGTCGGCCCAACTTTGAGAGTCGTTGCCACCGTCTTGGCCGTTGTTGCCTTCAGTGTCGATGACTTGGCCGTCGTTCCGCGACCTCCATCTTCATCACCTTCATCTAAATCGTCATCGCGATCGTGTTCTTCTGTCGAATGCTCATCGACGTCAGAGCTGTCATCGTCTTCCCCCCGACCTCGCTTCAGTTTTTTCTCTTGCGCCGCAAGTTTACTTTGGGCGAGTTCCAGATCGGCGATGGCGTCTTGAGAATCGCGGCCCAAAAGTTTTTTCAAACCCTCTTCAGCGCGTTTCTTGCGGGCTTCTGGAGCGCCAACTAAACGCGCCAAAGTTTCAACCAAGATGGGAGCAAACTGTTCAATGTGGGCAAGCTTGCGTTCAAGGTCGGCCTCTTTCGACTCTTTGCGAATGTGCCGAGACAGCTTTTGGCCAGCCTGCTGGGCCGCCTTTCGCAATTCATCGACCAACTCCTCAGAGGCATCGATCGTTTCTTTAGAGGCATTTTTAAATTTAATGAAAGGAGACGTGACGCTGATCGCGAAGATGTAGGGCCCCAAGGGCAGGCTGTCTTTGGGTTGACCAAGGCCGTAAGACTTCCAGTTGACTGATTCGATGGCTCCGGTGATGGCGCAGCCCGATTTATCAAACTGCAAGGGGACCCGATTTGCAAAGCGCAAAAGTTGAATGGGCGAATCGGACTCTTGATTTCGATTTTTGAAGCGCGCCAAGGCCACTTCAACAACCACTGGTTTAAAATCGCAGAT
>CALCCV010000553.1 GCA_937900305.1 uncultured Pseudobdellovibrionaceae bacterium
GCCAAGGGCTTCTTTGAACGCACCGGATTCAGCAGCTCTGCGGCCAGCTCTCATTTCCTTATCGGCAGGGGATGAGCAAGCAGCCAGCAGAGAAATTGAAAAAAAAAGTGTGAGCCAAATTTTCATAGGCCCTTTTCAAAGTTAATGAAGCTGAGGTGGAGTCGGAGGCGCTTCGGTCGCGGCTTCCTTATCAACAGCGACGACAGCAATACCACAGACATTCTCTTCTTTTTCATCGAGATTGATCAAACGAACCCCTTGAGTATTGCGGCCAATCACCGAAACTTCAGAAATCCGCGTGCGGATCACTTGCCCATTATCAGTCGACAAAATCAATTCTTGTTCGTTATTCACCATTTTCGTCCCAACCAGATTTCCCACTTTATCGGTTGTTTTTTGAGTAATGATCCCAACACCACCGCGACCTTGGACTCTGTATTCTGAAACGTCGGTGCGTTTGCCATAGCCCTTTTGGGTCACCATCATGATCGTGTCCGTGGTGTTTTTCTGAATGATCTCCATCCCAACCACAAGGTCCTTGTCGGTCAACGTAATTCCACGTACTCCGCGAGCCGTTCGACCCATACCTCTCACATCGCTTTCATTGAAGCGAATCGACATTCCTTCACGTGTTGCGATAAAAATATCACTTTCACCATCACTGATTTTCGCCTCGAGAACCCGATCATCGAGATCTGTTGTCAGCGCGATAATACCGTTGAGGCGCATATTTGAAAACGCCGCTAGTGGAGTTTTTTTGATAACTCCCTTTTCGGTGATCATCACTACAAACTGGTTTTCCACAAACGTTTCCACAGGCAAAAGGGCCATGACCTGCTCGTTATTGCCAAGTTGGACCACATTTGCGATCGCTTTTCCTTTTGAAGTTCGGCTTCCCGCGGGCAACCGGTGCACTTTTACATAGTAAGCTTTTCCCTTATCTGTGAAAACCATCAAGGTGGTCTTGGTGCTCGCGATAAAGATATCTACGACATAATCTTCTTCTCGAGTTTCCATGCCTTTTAGGCCTTTGCCGCCTCGTCGCTGAACTCGATATTCATCTGGAGAAATCCGCTTGATATAACCCGTGTTAGTGATCGTAACCACCATCTGCTCATCAGCGATCAAATCCTCATCTTCAATGTTTTCCAGATCACCCGTAATTTCGGTGCGACGCTTATCTGCGTAGCGTTTTCGAATGTCTTCGAGTTCAGTTAGGATGATTTTGTCGATTTCTTCTGGCGACGCCAAAACCATTTTTAACCATTCGATGGTCTTTAAAATCTCATTTAATTCTTCGACAATTTTTTCGCGCTCAAGACCCGTCAACCGCTGCAAACGCAATTCTAAAATGGCCTGAGCCTGACGATCCGTAAAATCAAATTTGGCCATTAGATTGGATTTGGCTTCCGCGGCTTCTTTTGCAGCCCGGATTGTCGAGATCACAGCATCGATTTGATCGATGGCTTTCTTCAAGCCCTCTAAGATATGAGCCCGATCTTGCGCCTTCTTCAAATCAAACAAACATCGCTTGGTGACCACTTCACGGCGGTGATCAACAAAGGCCTGCAACATATTTTTCAGATCAAATGTGACTGGCTGATTTTTAGAATCCAATGCCAGCATGATGATCCCAAAACTCACCTGCAACTGTGTATATTTAAAAAGGCGATTCAAAACAACACTGGCATTTTCGCCGCGTTTCATAACGACAACAATGCGCATGCCTTCGCGCGAAGATTCATCCCGAATGTCGGCAATTCCTTCGATGGTCTTTTCTCGTACTAGATCGGCAATGCTCTCTACTAATTTTGCTTTGTTAACTTGAAAGGGGATTTCGCTGATGATGATCTCTTCGTGATCTTTAGCTGAAACAATTTCCGTTACTGCCTTTAAGGTAATAACGCCTTTGCCTTTTTTGTAAGCCTGAAGAATACCCTCTTTGCCGGCGATGATTCCCGCCGTTGGAAAATCAGGACCCTTGATTTTGGTCATCAAGTCTTCAACGCTGCTATCGGCGTTATGGATAAGCATGATGCAACCGTCGATCACCTCACCCAAGTTGTGAGGCGGAATGTTAGTGGCCATTCCCACGGCAATACCCGAACTCCCATTCACCAAAAGATTTGGGAATTTACTGGGCAACAACGTGGGAATTTGCAAACTGTCGTCATAATTCGGACCGAATGGCACCGTTTGCTTGTCGAGATCTTCAAGCAGCTCTTCAGCGAGCTTGGTCATGCGAACTTCAGTGTATCGAGATGCAGCCGGACTGTCTCCGTCAATGGACCCGAAATTTCCTTGGCCATCGACGAGTGGATAGCGCAAAGAAAAGTCTTGGGCCATACGAACCATACTGTCATAAATCGCACTGTCCCCATGTGGATGGTATTTACCCATCACATCTCCAACAACCCTCGCTGATTTTTTATAAGGTTTGTCGTGGGTGTTGTTCATTTCATATTGGGCATACAAAATTCGGCGGTGCACTGGTTTCAGTCCATCTCGTACGTCTGGCAAAGCTCGCCCTACGATCACAGACATCGAGTATTGCAAATACGCTTCCCGCATCTCGCGATTGATATCGACTTCTGTAATGCCTTTTTGCTGTTCGTCACTCATGAATCAAAACTCCCCAACTTTGGCATTTAAACGTCCAAACTCTTAGCGAACAGAGCATTATCGTGAATGAATTTTCGGCGAGGTTCTACTTGCTCACCCATTAAAACACTAAATGTTTCATCCGCTCCCAAGGCATCATCGATGGTCACACGCAAAAGATGACGATGCTCTGGATTCAACGTAGTTTCCCATAACTGTTCAGAATTCATCTCGCCCAATCCCTTGTAACGTTGGATGTAAATGCCTTTTTTCGAATTCTCGATATAGTGCGTGTAAAACTCTTGGTAAGTTTCAAACTTCAAAGATTTATTATCCTCTTTGATTTCCAACGGAAGCTTTGAAAATTTCTGCAGCTCGTTCCATTGATTTTTCAATTCAATAAAATCGGGACTATTCCAGTTGTCCTCACCAAAGTGCGTGTTGAACATCTCGCCATACCGTTGCAGCTGAATGTGGGCCACCATGCGACCAGATTCGGAAGTGTCAAACCGAAGGTTGGCTTGTGTAACGCCCAGCTGAGTGCGTTTTTTCAAATCTTGAACAACGCCTTCAAGTAGTGTGCGAAGTTTGGCTTCGTCACGAATAGCCGCTTCGACTTGTTCCGCTCGAGCCATAAGTTCTTTTAACATTTCAGGGTCAAAACGAACGGACATGGTCTTAATGAGGCTATCAAATTTCTGAATGCTGTGAATCGCTTTACGAAATTCGTCGGTCGAAAAGTCAGGTCGATTCGCAACCTGAATTTGGCTCGCACCTAGGCCCAATAAGTAATCTGTCAGGGCGACATCATCTTTCAGGTAAATCTCACTGGAACCCTTTTTCGCCCGATACAATGGCGGCTGAGCGATATAAATATAACCTTTCTCTAAAACTTCTGGCATTTGCCGATAGAAAAACGTCAAAAGCAAAGTTCGGATGTGAGATCCATCCACATCGGCATCGGTCATGATGATGATTTTATGATAGCGAATTTTATCGACCTGAACGTTCTCTTTGCCAATTCCGATGCCCAATGCAGAAATCATCATTTTGATCTCGTCGTTGCCAAGCATTTTATCAAAGCGGGCTTTTTCGACGTTTAAAATTTTACCCTTCAGCGGCAAAACTGCCTGAGTCCGACGATCACGAGCTTGCTTCGCAGACCCACCCGCAGAATCCCCTTCCACCAAATACAATTCACAAAGTTTTGGATCGCGCTCCTGACAGTCTGCCATTTTCCCTGGTAAAGCGCCAGAATCCAATGCGGTTTTACGACGAGTGAGTTCCCTCGCTTTTCGAGCAGCATCCCGTGCACGAGCTGAATCCACACATTTTGAAATAATTTGTTTTGCTGGAGCCGGGTGACGATCGAACCAGTCCGCTAGTTTTTCATTCACTAAAGACTCAACGATTCCTTTAACCTCTGCATTGCCAAGCTTAGATTTTGTTTGTCCTTCGAATTGCGGCTCTGGAACTTTCACAGAAACAACCGCAGCCAAACCCTCGCGAATATCTTCGCCTTCCAGATTGGCTTTCATATCTTTTAAAAGATTTTTTTCTGTCCCGTACTGATTGGCAGTTCTCGTAAGGGCTCCACGAAGCCCAACAAGGTGAGTACCACCCTCAGGCGTGTTGATGTTGTTGCAATATGAAAAAATCGATTCGGTATAAGAATCGTTCCACTGCAAAGCAATTTCTACATCAACGCCTTCTTTATTTCCTCGAAAATAAATCACTTCCGCATGTA
>CALCCV010000554.1 GCA_937900305.1 uncultured Pseudobdellovibrionaceae bacterium
ATTTACTTTTGACCATCTCTGTCGTCCGTTCGACCTTGAACGCCATCGGCTTTGACGTCTGCATTTGTGACGGAATAGACGGCGTTGTCGCAATAGTTTGCGGTGAGGAACGAACCCATTTTTTGGAAGTCTTGAGCCGGTTCGGCGGTTTGGCCGGGCTGGATGCAATCCTTCGTGCAGGGTTTTGCGGCGTTGGCGAAAACAGCCTGGTCCGAAAATAAATTCAACAGCAAAAGGCCAATGATCAAAGTTCCTTTTTGTTTCATATCGACTCCACCCATTCTGGATTAAAAACTGGGGACAGCGCATTTTTTAAAATTCTCAACGGGTCCATTTCAAATCGGCTCGCGGCTGAACCCTTCGCACTTTGCAGGTCCATGAGCTCACCTTTTTGATTAAAGACAATATTGATCGTTTTCGGTTTTGAATTTACGGTCTGAACGGCGATTTTCCGAGGTCTTTCAAGTTTGTCGTAAGTGACATTGATCTTTGTGCCAGAGAAATCTTCTATTCGCTGGGGTTGACCGGAAGGGTGATAGCTGTACTTTGCCGTGCCCTCGCGTTTTTGGCCCCAATAGTCTTTGTAAGTCATTTTTAAATTTACAGGATTTACTGAATCTCCGACGTAGGAGTATTTGATGAGAGCGGTGGGCGATTGAGCCACCGTCATCCGTCCTTGTGGATCGTACTGATAGTTGATTTCACGGAAGGGGGTCAATTTTTTAGCCACCTTGAGGGTGTTTTGCCAATAGATCAAAGATGTTTTCGCTCGTCCCTTCACCTCGGTTGAGGAAATGGGTGAGCCATTTGCGGCGAGAACGAAGTTTTGAGTTTTTTGACTTTTGATTCCAATGCACTCGCTGGTCGTTACCACGTTCCAAGTCGTAGCAGTGGAGGATTGGGAAGCCAGTTGGTAGTCGTAAGACTCCGAGCATCCTGAACGATTGGTGATCTTTTGTGTTCGATGGGATCGGGGGTGGTATTCGATCGTGACGAGGGGACCTTTTTGGTCGCTGAATTGGCTCATCCTCTTGTTGGGAGAGTTGTAGGCATAAGTGTAAGTTTCTTTGAGGGTGTTTTTGGATTGAACAAGCCATCCGTCAGTGAACACGTATTCCATTGGACCCTGAGGAGTGAAGATTGTCATGGACGTTGGAGTTCGGCGAATCGTCAGAGCCTGACCTTTCGCTCCCGTGATGGATTGCAAAAGGCCCTTGGCCGAATATTTCAAACTCCAACTGCCCTGGATTCCAAAATGAAATTGTTTCAGCTGGCCTTGCTTTGAAAAGACTTCGATGCCGGAGTCTTGGTGATGTCGCCAATACTGGCCCTGCCGAAGTTCGATGCGATCTCCTTCACGAAAGCTGGACCGCCAGTTTTTCACGCCCTTGCGGCTCGGCGCGGGGGTATAGGTCACCACTCTTCCTCCGCCGCACTCAACCACCCTCAACTGGGCAGCTGTGATCTCAAGGCGCGTTTCGACGTTCGAGCACCAGCCTTTGCCAAAGAGGCCCTCGTAGGGACTTGCTGAATTGTAGGTTCGCTGGATAAAAAACGCCGAATCTGCGCTCGTAGTTTGGTAGTCGAGCCAGCCTTGGTGGAAATTGCCGTTGAATAGGTTCATGCCGGCCTGGGCCGGGTTGAAAATGCTAAACAAGAGCCAAGATGAGAGGTGGAAAATTGCAATTTTCATAAAGAATCCAAATGACTGATCGGTCAAAAAGCCCATATCGAGAGTCCAAAAGAACAGCGAAATAGTGGCCATCTAAACTCCTTGAGCAAACTCTTTCGCTGTGGACAGAGTTCAAGGGGAATGATACTTCCAGAGCGCAATCATCAAACATCAGGGTGTAATAACCCCGTCCTTCAGCCAAGATATTGGAGGCTCAAATGAGTTCATTGGATGCAGCGCCTGCCGCTGTTTCGTTTTTCAGTCTGGATCTTGAGGATCTCAAGGCCCACATTCGCAATCAGGGTAAGGAGTCTTTCCGAGCTCAGCAGTTGTTCAAGTGGGTCTATGAAAAAAAGGTGTACGATCCAGAACAAATGTCAAACTTGTCGAAAGATTTTCGAACTTTGTTGCCAAAATTTTTTCACTTCGAATTGCCTAAAGTTTTAAAGCATTTGAAAAGTGTCGATGGCACTCAAAAATTGCTGTTTGACGTGGGCGATGGTTTGACGGTCGAGGCCGTTTTGATTCCTTCAGACGGGCGACTCACGCTGTGTATTTCATCTGAAGTTGGTTGCAATATGGCCTGTAAGTTTTGTTACACGGGAAAGCAGAAGCTGAAACGGCGCTTGCGGGCCGATGAAATCGTGGGGCAATTTTTGCGATCTCAAGCCGTATTGACTGGTGATCAGCGAATCACCAACATCGTATTCATGGGTATGGGTGAGCCGCTCGACAATTCAGACAACGTATTTAAAGCGATCGAAATCTTACATGCGCCTTGGGGAATTAATTTTTCGCGTCGAAAAATAACCGTTTCGACATCGGGCCTTGTTCCCGAAATGCCCAAAATTACGGCGGCAAAAGTTCGGTTGGCCGTGAGTTTGAATGCCCCGAACGATGAGATTCGCGACCAGGTTATGCCCATCAATAAAAAGTATCCCCTGAAGGATTTGCTCAAGGCTTGCGTGGATCACTGTCGAGGAACTAAAGACAAAGTGACCTTCGAATACGTCTTGCTCAAAGGCGTGACGGACAGCCTCGAACACGCCCGCGAAGTAGTGAACTTGGTTCGTCATGTGCCTTGCAAAATCAACATCATTCCTTTCAACGAACATCCAGGGAGCGATTATCAGCGCCCATCTGATGAGCAAGTTGAAAAATTTCATGCCGAGCTAATGCGGTTGGGCGCCCATGTGCTCTTGCGCCGAACGATGGGACGTGACATCTTTGCAGCCTGTGGTCAGTTGACCTCAGAGTTTGAGAAAAAACCAGAAACCATGGACATTTCGAATTCAAGAATCGGAGGAAGAGTTGGCAAACGTTCTAGTAGTGGGCAGCTTAGTTTATGACAGTATCACAACTCCTTTTGGCAAAGCCGAAAACACCTTAGGTGGTTCTGCCAACTATTTTTCTTTAGCGGCAAGTCTTTTCTCAGACGTGCGTGTGGTGGGAGTTGTTGGCGATGATTATCTTGAAACTGACAAAGCCCTTTTGAAGGGCCGCAACGTTGACTTGGCAGGGCTTCAGCAAGTTCGTGGGGGCAAGACCTTTCGCTGGGAAGGTAAATATGAGGGAGATATGAATGAGGCCCAGTCGCTCAAGACGGATCTCAATGTTTTTGCGGACTTCAATCCGGAGCTGCCCTCGCAATACCACGACTCTCGGTTTGTGTTTTTGGCGAACATTGCTCCCGAACTCCAGTTGCGAGTGATGGAGCAGGTCCAAGATCCTTTGTTTGTGGGCATGGACACTATGAATTTTTGGATTCATTCGAAAATGAGCGAATTGAAAAAAGTGATCGCAAAAGTTCCCATGGTGCTTTTGAATGAAACCGAAGCACAGATGATCACGGATGCTCCGAATGCGATTGACGCGGCTCCCAGACTAGCGGCGATGGGGCCCAAATATGTCGTGATTAAACGGGGAGAGTACGGCTTTGTTCTTTATTCCGAAGGGCAGTTTTTTATGCTGCCTGCCGTTCCTATCACCGATGTCGTAGATCCGACGGGCGCAGGAGATTCATTTGCGGGCGGGGTCTTTGGTTATCTGGCGGGTCTCAAGCGCAAACCAGAGTTTCAGGATCTCAAAGAAGCTTGTGTTCAGGGCACGGTGGTGGCGAGTTTTACGATTCAGGGTTTTGGAGTTCAGTCTTTGGCGGCGCTGACTAAAGCTAAATTCACTGAGCGACTGGCTGTTTATCGACGCGCAACCACTCTTTAAAAAAAATTAAGATTTTATATGTGGATGCATCTCTGAAAACGTTCTGTTCGGGGATGCAAAGGCCGAAACGCGAATCGAGATTCATCACAGAAATTTTCGATTGTTCGCAGCGATTTAACTGAAAGATAGGTAAGCCACTGGTTTGACCAGTGAGACTTTCAAGGCTTGGC
>CALCCV010000555.1 GCA_937900305.1 uncultured Pseudobdellovibrionaceae bacterium
GCACTTGCGACATTTGAATTTCAGCTGCTTCCAACTTAGCAAGTTGAGGTAGGGCCACCTGGGATTGCCGTATGTGTCAAATTCAGGCTCCACAGAGCTTGGGACTGAATTCTGTGCAGCATAAGCTTTGGTCTGATCTTGTTCGGACATGTCAGTTATCCCTACATAAAAAAATCTTAGGCATCGCCGACAAGTGCGAGTTGCTAGAGAAGATCCAGGGGTTAGACATCTTCTAGTCACCTAGCCAGGCATCAAGGACTGGCCCCACGTACTGCTTACCAAGTTGATGCCCCGCGCCCTCAACAACAGTCACCTCAATGCCCACGCGCTGACCAAAGGCCAAAGCGTTTTTGGGGTTACTCTGCCAATCCTCAGATCCAACATGAATGTGGCATCTGCACGGTGACGGAAACTTTCCAACTTCAGCTAACTCACGAAGGCTGTCAGCCATTGGCGGGACAAAATTCGTTCCAGTTGCGTCATCGCAGACTTCACCAAGAATCGGGGATAACAGAAGAACACTACCAACGTAAGGCGGAAGCTGAGCTTGAGCGTGCAGGAACAAGTAGGCCCCAAATGAAACCGCCACAACATGAGCATCGTCCCGCCAAAAGTGTTCTCTTAGGTCCTCTGCAACGATGGCGACCTGCTCGCGAAATCTCAACGAGCGAAACTCTCCGATGGTTTCTCTTCCTGCAATAGACCACCCTCGCTCCATGAGTCCTTCGCCAAGGCCAGTCGCAAGACGTCCGCCGTTTCCAGGAAGATAGTAGACAGTACCCAACGAAACCTCCCTTTATTTAGGCACGGCGACGAATAAAGCCGCGACCGCTGCACTTCCCACACATACGACCGCCAGCACCTTTGCCGCATCCACCACAAGCAGGGCACAACTCGGTTCCCTCAGGTCGCCAGTCCCCAGGCTTTGTTTTTCCCTCAAATGGGTCTTCTCGCAGGGAATGAAGTTCGCGCAACTGACGATAGTGTTCGTTCATCTCTTCCGTACGAGTCTTGCTTGACTCCATTGCAAGTAAAAATGATGCATTGAAACCTTCATCCATATTGGCTATTTCATTTTGGAATTGCTCCCATGCGGCCACATTTCCAACTGTTTTGAAGCGATCAATGATTTCTTTGTATTTGATCCTCTTTGCATCAATTGACAAATCCTCTCTGAGCTTTAAACGGCGGATCAGTTCTTCTCGCACCAACTCAGCTGGAAATTTGTACCAGGGAGAATCAAATATGCGATCGAACTCCGAATCTGTAATTTTTTGAAGCGCATCTCTGGATTGTTCTGTATTCAAAAATCATCCTTTCAATTTCTGAAGATCAGGCTCATTTTCAGCCACCTGATTAAGAATGTGCTTATTGAGTTTTACCTTACGTCCTAGCGACATGGAGCCTTCAGTTTCAAGTACCACCTTGGCATACCCATCTTGATCTGGGGGATACATGTAGGCGGCACCGCGATTAGTCTCAACCCTGTAAACATCGTGATAGATCCTGATCCACACTCCGCGCCGCGTGACACCTCCAACGCTCAAAATGCGCAACTTCGGAGCGGCAGGCCACGTCCCCGCCTCCCATCCATCTAGGCATTTGACGCAATAGGTTGCACCTACGACGAGTGCAACCTCCCTTAAACGCTTGGCATATGGGCCCAGAGACTTTTGGCGCTCATCCACGTCGTCATCGCCAGATTTATCGCCACTATGCTGACTTGACTCTTCGTTCTCGTCGTCACGTTCGATTGCCCACCGAACCAACTCACGCGT
The DNA here is from genome assembly GCA_937900305.1 of uncultured Pseudobdellovibrionaceae bacterium. GTDB lineage: Bacteria > Bdellovibrionota > Bdellovibrionia > Bdellovibrionales > Bdellovibrionaceae > CALCCV01. The sequence goes on from CALCCV010000555.1 coordinate 1,779, forward strand.
GCTCATCACCTCCTTGCTCTCTGGAAGATCTTCCATTCCAGAAAAGTCCGTGCTTTCGGTAATGAGATCCCAGCGACCGTTGCCTCGATAGCGGAGATAGTGGTCCCACGATTCGTTGCGACCTGGGGCATCTGTAAGTTCGCCGTGAAGAAAATGATGGCGCTGTGCCGAGATCTTGCGACTAGCAAGGGAAACCGAGACGTCAATCTCTGAGAGTGCTCTTTCCGTTGCCTCAGAGCTTCTCAAAAAGGGCGGGCGATATGTTCTTCCTTTACTTGATGCCAGGTTGTCAGCCCAATCCCACTCGATTGCATTCGACGCATCGTCGACAGATAAGAAGTAGCCCGTAGTGTCAAACTCGGGAGCCCAGTAGAAGTACACCCCACCAAGCCCCCGGATATCGATGTGATACCCGCCGTACGAGCCATGCGCGGTGTACCTCTTATAGATGCGCCCGTCGTTGTGAAGCAGGTCTAATAAGAACGTGTCGACATCAGCATCGGGCAGATCAGGGTCCTCACCCCTCGCCAATGACCTCAAGACCGTCAAAGCGTCCGATTTGAACGTCTGAACAATTTCATCTCGGACGTGAATATCGTCCACCAAGTATCGTCGGATCTCTTCGAAGGGGAGAAGCTTCTTCATGCTGTCACCCTTTGCCCTTTTTGAATCGCACTGCGATACCTGCTGCTGCTGCGGCCTTGTTCGCCACGTCGACGTCACCCGTCAACTCCGCCGCGTAATAAGTGCTTCCCGGATGTTCTCCTTCGACAATAGTCACGCCGAGAGCATCAAGCGCATCGCCATCCATGTTTTGGAAGAACTCTAATGCGGCCCCTTGGGCGGTTCCATCCCTGGGCAAGTAGTCATCCTCCCAGTTCCAGTTGGGAGGGCTTGCAAACCATTGTTCGATTTCCGGAACGACTCGCTCTTCGAACTCACTCGAAGTGAGGGCAAGGAGCCAATCTTTGGCACCTTCTTCTGGCTCCTCCGGCATCGCCTTAAGTCGTGC
>CALCCV010000556.1 GCA_937900305.1 uncultured Pseudobdellovibrionaceae bacterium
AAAAATTGGAGACTCCGGGCATTGAGAGCATCGGCTCTGCCGACTTGCAACGGCCCCGCGGTCTGATCAAGAATGATCGTTTTTATTCCCCAGAGATGACTAAGGTGGGCGCACATGAGTCCAACTGGACCCGCGCCGACGATGGTCAGGTCTGCCTCAAAGGTTTTCATGAGTGAAACACCAAGTGCGGATTTTGCAACGGCGGGGAGCCTAAGACATGCACACGTCGCAAGTGGCGGGATGCGCCACTGGTGAAGGCTTCTCTGCCGTGCAGAAGCGTGTAGTTATCGGAAATAACAATATCACCTGTTTGCCACTCGTGTGCGTAAAAGTTCTCTGGTGCATAGAGCGCCTTTTGCAGTCCCTGAATCAACCCTTCCACTTCTTCTTGGCGAAGACCTTGAAAGTCATAAGTCGGATGATTGACGAACGACTCATCGCCCGCTTTTGGTGGTTCGCAGTAACGAATCACGGGAAACCCTTTGGTGGGATGAGATGTGATAATCGGTGCTACTGTTTTGCTGTGATAAAATTCCATTTTTCGCTCGTAAACTCCTGAGGTCCTGGCCCAGAGTTCTCGTTCGCTGGCGGAGATTCGTTCGAGGGCCAGGGCCGTGTTCGAAAATGCAGTTCGGCCGCCCTGATTTTTTTCGGGAGCGCTGACACAGTGGAAAATTTGGTATTCTGGAACTTGAGGACGATACATTCCATCCCAGTGCAAGGGGACGTAGTTGTGATCAAAAATGTGATCCTCCGGATTTTTTTGTTCCACGAGCTCAAGCACTTTGTCAAATGGCCAAAGGCTGATCTCGCCCCAGAGATCGCAGTAAGTGCAGAACTCGTCCTTCGATGCAAAGTTTTGAAAACCCCGCAAGACAACCAAGTGCTCTTGATTAAAAAGGGCTCGCAAATCACTGACCTGCACTTGTTGAGGCGCATTGCCGGGATGGGCGGTTTCGACCATCGCGCCGAAAGGATGGATTTTTTTATAATTTAATTTCATTGTCATCGCCTTTGTAAATATCATTGTTGTCGTCAAGGAGCTGATAATGACTTGGTTTGCCTTCAGCATCCATCACGAGGTGAGCATTTCTGCTTTCTGCCTCCCAACGTTTCATGAGGGTAAATCCTTGTCGCGTTTGCACGGCAACTCCGTGCCAGGGGGTCAACCAGGCATTGGTTCCAACCAATTGAATCCCCAGCTTCCTCGAGCCGCAGGACTGGGGATGAATGGAAAGTCGAATGGACTCTGGAAAATTCTCCGCAATCAATTCGCTCCATGCATTGCTTCTGCGAATGACTTCGTACGCTCTCAACCGACAAGATTTTTGAATTGAAGTTCGACTTCGGGTTTGACCCGGGACCAAGGCATCTTCAAACAAGAATCGGGTGATGCCACAATACATGCGTTGCGCTTCCTGGGCTTCAGAGCCGTGGATATCACGACCTGCACTTCGAATTCTTTCCTGAAGGGCCTCCAAAGGTTGAGCGTACTTAGCCACTAGACTTTGGCGAAGCTGGGCAAAGCTGCCAGAACTGTCATCAATCAGGGTGTCACCCACGTCATCCAGATTGAACGTCGAAATATTTTCCAATTGCAATTCTTGAATCTGTTGGTTGAGAGATTTTTGGTAAGAGGTGATGTTCTCGTCAGAAATTTCCACCAGGTCGTTGAATACACGGCCATCTGAACAGATAAGGATCTTGGCGCCGGGCTCATAAAGTTCGCCCATCTTTCGGCAAAGCTCATTGAGAAAATGAAGTGATTGCTTTTCAGCCATATCGGGAAGAGGACCTAAGACTTTCGCTAGATTGGGAGATTTCCCCGGGAAGGCCGGAAGTACAAACTGGATCGGTTCTCCTTTCACCATGGCTGTTGCGACTTTGGGTAAATGCGGAGCTGAACAGATCGGGCAGGTCAATGAACGACAAGATTCTTCGGAACGCTCCATGCGACGCTTGCGAATAACGACATTTAGGACTTCCTTTGCCAATGCAGTTACTGATTTGCGATCGGCATCGCGGCCATTTGGGCGACTCGTCGGTTGAGGTTGAGGATGATATATTTGAGCAAAATCCAGCTCGCGATCCTGCTCGAATCTCCAATCGCTGACGATCTTTGAATCAAATCTCTCCATGCCAAGTCTCCAAGTTGATAAGTCGCTGAGCCGATAGGTCATTCGCTTAATCACCGACTAGAGACTTTTAAACCTTTCTAGGCATAAACAAAAACTGATATTGATATCATTTATCATAGGTGTTTTTTATATCAGAGATAGGTTGGTTGCGGGAAAGTGCCTTCGGGTCCCATTTCTGAAATACGGAAGCGTTGAAATTCTCAGTTCCCTTTCAATTCTCAATCCCTCTCAACTTTTTCTATTTTTATGTCTCAACGAGAGCTAATCCATTCTCTCGATGAACTGGCACTGCGAAAGGATCAATTGTGAAATCTCTACTCTCTGTGATTTTATTATTTGCTGGAGTGTTAAAAGGCCCCACCGCATTTGCCAGCCTTGAAGAAATCTGTTGGCCCAATCACGCCACCGATCCATTGACGGTCAGTCGGATCATGTATCAATTTCGCGATGAATTGCACGAGGCCGATTTAGTGGTTTCGGTCGGTTCCGCCAACCCGAGCGCCGTATCCGATACCGATTTGCAGACCGCTGCGAACCACGTGGCCACGGCTCGCGCCTGCGCTGAAGTTGTGTTGACCTCGACGACCGATCTGTATTGGCCAAGCTCGGCCTTCGAAATGTCTGGAGAAGAGCAGATCGCCTATTTGCAAAGTTGGAAAGACTACATGACAGATTTCCACACTCAATTGGGAGAGTATCGCGATCGCTTGATCGCGGAAATTCAACTTCCCGTGGGAGAGCGAACTTTTACTGAGCTGAGTTTGATTCAAGGCCAAGTGAGAGAGACTGCGAACCAAGCTCATCACCATTTGTAGATGGTAGCTTCTAAGAATAAAAAGAAATTTGCGATCTCCTTCCTGATTTCGCAATGGTGGTGAACAAAGCCGTTGGCCGGCAGGGCTGGTCGAAGAATTCAGAGCCAGGTTCACAAGGTGATCCGGCTGCCACCAAAGAAATCATGTCTTCGCCTACAATTCCGAATTTGATAGATTTCAATTCTCGAAGAAATTGTGCAACCCCAATGGGATGAAAAAGATGGCGACATGACCAATCTGATCATTCATCCTTCTCGATTTCGCTCGGTGGTTTACCTCACAGACTTCTTGGGCACCACTCCAGACAAGGTGCCAGTTGGCTGAAAGGACACCAGGTTCGTTGGAATTTAAGAGGCTTAAAAGTCAAACCCGGTCTGGCCTCGATCGGGACCAAGGCCGATGCCGAAGGGGGGCGGTTCGTGAGTGATTTGGTTGAACTGAACCTCGTGGAAGAGAAGATCTTGGCCAATGATCTGGACGGAACCATGGACATCTTAAAAAAAAATCAATCCGGGCACAGTGGCTTTGCTCCGACGGCGAGAACACCTTTTGGGCAAGGTGTTCTTGGTCAACGGGGAATATCAGTTCGCTCGCGATATTTTTGCGTCGGCAAAAAAATCCTACGGTCCTCACATTCTGCTGGAGGCGGATTTCAATTTGAGTTGTAAAAGAAAATCGTCAAATTGCGTCGAGCATCGCGATCTTGAAAATTGGTTATCAAAAAACGGATGTTGGAGCCCGATTTGCAGAACGAGCAGCTGTGCAACTGGCGCGCCTTCTGTGTTATGGTGAAAGTCTAGAGACCTTCGACAGGTTCAAAATTTTTTACTCAAATTTCCGAACCACAAACAAAGCCGAATGTTGGATCTGGAGCGGCTACATGCACTCACTCTGGCCGAATTTGCGTTGAGTGAAATGGCGTCTTTAGCTATTCGCTGGACGGAGTTCAGAAGCTTTACGCAGATTTGCCGAAGATGTTGGTTTGGTTTTATTTTGATCTGATTGAATTAGCGCTTTTTCATAAAGAGATTCTGAGTGCATCCCTCGGCCCGCGTTCAATAAGGCCTCCGTCGACTATGAAACGGTCATTGAATCTTTAAGCCTCGGGAAGATGATCAGCCGCACGGAATTGGAGCGTTTGAATTTACCAGTCTTTGCGCGCATCAAAGTTTGTCTCTTGAGCCAGAATGTTCAACCAGAACTAGAACTAGAGACCTACCTCAGACGTCTGCTTCAAGACTGTATTGAGACAAAGAATATGACGACAGTTTGGCTCAGCCGGAGTTGAATCATGTTCACTCTTCTGAATCGTGCAAATGGTGAGCCTGTTGCATTTCAGTGCGTTTCATTTTGAATCATCGCCGCCAAGGCCGCGCACACAAACGCACACAAACATTGTAAAATTTTGATTATTCAAACCGAATGCTAAACACCTTATGTGAGCGCTTGAGTGGTGTCACAAAGGATGGCATCGTACATGCATATTCTGCTTGGGGTTGCCTCGCCAGTGTAGAAACGGCGCCGGTAAAGCAGGGGGAGATGTGATGAAGTTCGTTGCGGTGATGAGTGCATTTTTTTTTGGGTTGTCGGCGTTCGCAGGTGGGGGAAGTCTCACAGACGGTCGCATCACTTATATCGGGAAGATCTCAAACATTACGGATTTTAGAGGATATGGCCAACATCTCTATTATTTTCCAGCGTTTGATTTGGATGCTCCTGACAATGCTCATCGTACAGATTCGGATTCAGTTTATTTCAATAACGCTTTCGCTCCCTTTATACACCACGCTATTTTTCCGTTGGGAGGTCGCACCTTTTCGCCCGATGCAGGTGGGAGTCCGGTGGGAGTCAAAGCTCGTGGCGGTCACAACCTCTGGCCAACGTTTACGCTTCCAGATGGTCAAATCGGTCTTTCAGGCACCATCTATGACGATTTTACCCGTCGAAACTCAAACAATTCTGTCAACCAAATCAATCTAAAACAAAATTCACCCTCGCAGTTTTGTCTAAGCATTGTCACCGACAACACGAATCTGGAAAACATTCCTGACGCCCGACTGGAAGTTCGTAACAGCTCAGATACACTTTCGCTACAGAATCACCCGGATCTGACCTTTGATGGAACATCAGATATGTACACCTTTAAATTTGTAAACATGGGATCGAACGAAAAAATCAAAATCAGAATGATGACCAAGAAACCAGCGAATGTTCGGGCCACTGGCGCTGGACTTGCGGGAATTTTGATTTCCGATGTTTCAACCTGTGCTTCGCGCTGATCGAAAAAGCTTGTTGCCGCGATTCTTCAAAAAAAGTCATGTTAGAATTTGGTCAGGGGTGCGTGACCGTGTCGACAATGAAAATTGGCTCAAAATGCCTGACCTCGCGGGTTGTTGATCTCAAAAATTTGTAGCTATCTCAAATTTTCAAACACCACTTCTTTTCCAGGCCATAGAGGAGCTCCACTGTTATTTGGGGTCCGAGAATTGCAAGGGAATAATTCTATGAGAATTCGGCCCTCGACAGCTATCTTGGAGTTTCAACAGTCCTCTCTTGGCAAGATTGAGGCATTGGATGCAAATGCGAGGTCCTTTGCCGCACGAACGATTGAAAATGATGCCTACATGGCAGAAGCTTTGGCTCTGACCGAAGGATCTATTGAACCTCTCGAGCGAGCACGGGCTTTTCTGATGCGAGGCTCCTGTTCTGAAGCCTCATCGATACTGCACAATTTGCCTTATAAGAATGACGAAGAGTTGGGTGAAATTCTTTTGGAAAAGGCGCGCCTGTTTTCATTTGAAGGTGAATGGCAAAAAAGTTTAGAGTGCGCTGATCATGCGTACTCGCTAAAGTTAAATTCGTTGACTCACTTCACAGTTCTGCAAGTTCGTTCGGTCGTCCTTTTTGAGTTAGGGTATCTCACTGAGGCTTTGGCGGCCTTAGCGCCGATCTACTCTTTAGCCAAGATGTTTCCTTTCGCCGACCATGAAATTTTTGCGGACAGTTTGAAAGTTAAAATTTTGTCGAGACTCGGCTTGCATGAAAAGGCTGGCCATTTGATATCTGACATTTGGGAACGATGGCTTCGCAAAGGAAATTTCAACAGTGTTCAACTGTTAAGTCTGCTGCGAGCGATGGCCGATGTGGCCATTGGCAAAGGAGGTTGCCCTACCTCTCTGCTTTACGCGACTTATTTGATCGCCAAAGCCAGTGGACTTGGTCTTTACGAAGGCATGGCTGTTTTGCAATTGCATTTGTCCTCCATCGCCGGTCAAAAACAAGCGTGGAGTGATGAGATCTCCACCGCCGTTCAGAAGTTTTCTCGAATTAGAAAGCTGATCAGTGAGTTGAACAGCGCAGCTGACGATCAAGTTTCAACTTCGATATCGATATCGACATCAGCAAGGGTGCTTATCCAGCTGAAAGCAAATCGCGAGTCACTGGGATCCGCTCAATGCCAAACGAGTGGATTGCACCGAGAACCGAGCCACCTCATTTTTGTAGATGGTTCATTGCTGGTGAGCCTTTCACCATTGACGTTTGCCGTTCAAAAATTTCCCTCGCAGATCAAGAGGGCGTTGGCCTTGCTTGCGGAGGGGCCTGTTGCTCGCGGTGACTTTTTCTCATGCATGAATGATGGTCAGAAGTATTTTCGGGACACTCACGATGGGGTTGTGCGAACTCTCTGTCACCGAATTCGCAAAGTCACCGGACTTGAAGTCGAGTCGGTAAACAATCACCTGCAATTGAAGAAATCAATTGTCGTGAAGTTTGCCTAAAGGAATGGAAACAGTGAAAACCAACTCCCGCGCTGTGATCGCTAGCATTTTCTTGATAGTTTCGGTGCTGATAAATCTGTGTGCCTTTGCCGACAATAGAAAATCTGTTGATCTTCGTTCACTTTTGGAACGAGCAAATGCGATAGATCTGAATGCCAATCCTTGGCGATTTTCTTTGGAGACTGACAAACAAGATTTGACCCTGGCGGACCCATTGATTTATGGCGCTCGCATGGTCAATACGTTGCTGAAGGTGCCTGAGGAGTGCCAAGTCCGAACCACTCGCATCTACTTCCTTGTCGCTCAATATATCTCAAAAGTTGCAACCGTGAAAAGCTTTGGCCAATCCAACACTCAATCCGCAAAGGCGCGAGACGAAGCCAACGAACTTCTCAAACAGCAGAAAGAGTTGATTTCCAAAATCGAAAACCCGCTCACGGAAAGTGCTGCCGACGATTGTTTGCGATGGAGTTTTGGAATGTATGCTTACAGCTCTTTTGTATTGACCTCCGAAGAATCGATCGACGATCCTCTCAGCGCTAAGGCGATTCTGCTTGTGGAATTGTTCCACAACGGTCAGCTGCTACCGATGTCTCCCAAACTCCGCAATCAATGGCTTGAAAAAGGTGTTGCGCAGGCGTCTGCGCTTGGCGGATATGAGTGTGGATCTAGCACGATCTTTTACAATCCTCTCTCGTCTCCCTTCGATCTCGGGGCGGCCCTGACCCATGAAATCGGTCATCTGCTTCGCGATAAGAGTGAATTTGTGCTGCCGATTCCTATCGATCCTCGCGTCGGTCTTTTTGCGGATGAGGCCATCTCGATTCTTCATGGGGCCTTCACTCAAGCCGTCTATATGCATTCAGTCAGTGGCTGGAGCCCGTCTTTTAGAAATTCAAATTTAGGTGTCGATGACTTTCATCTTTTCAAGATTGATGGTCCCTTGGATTCAGCCCTCAATGAATATTTGTCCTCGGGTCCAGGAATGTCCACTTGGCCGGGAGCCTCCTTTGGCGATTTCATCTACTATCTTTCAGAAAGCAATGAATCCAGATTTCGAGCGATCCTCCAACAAATTTCCGAAATTTACTTCCCGAGTTACAAGCAAGATCCCCTCGTTGTGATGGATCTATTTCCGCAGATCATTCGTCGAAGTGTATTGAGTCATGCAACCATTAAAAGCTTCGATCTAAAAAAATGGCAACTCTTCTTGTCCTTTGACGAAGCCTTTCAAGCTGATAAAAATGCGCGACTTCTCGATGAGAACTTGAAGACCAGGACTTTAGAGGTCGCAAATGATCAAAATGAAATGATTGGACAGGCTCTGGTTCAGCTAAATTTCTCTTCCAAGGCTTGCGGAACCTTTCAAACGAACATCGCGGAAGGCCATTTGCGGGGTTATCTGGAGCTTAGAAAAACAGACTCAACTCCGATTAAACCAGGTAATGCTGGAGTCATTCCCTGTCTGGGAATCTCCCTCTGACAATTTTTGGCAAACCAATGTAACGGCAGTTAACTCGCGTAATTTCTCAATTCCGATTACCTTCTCTCTTTACACCCATCTATTCAGGTCCATCCTGAGGAGGAACCATGACAACGAAATCAAAACAGTCTAAACGCCAATGGCTTCAGCGGACCGCAATTGGAACACTCACAATCGCCATTCTAGGCCTTGGCTACACGGTCAAAGGCGAAACCTTTGAAGAGCAAATTTGGTCTGCTGTAAAGACTGGGCTGATGGATCTTGGTCTGATCGCTGAGATGGATTTGCATCCCCTAGAGCGACGTGAGCAGAACGAAAATGATCTGGTTTTAGACACCGCTAAATTTATGTTTATGTCACAGATGAAATCCTTGTTTGATAAAACTCATCGCGATGCCCATGCCAAAGCCCATGGATGTGTGGCCGGTGACTTTGAGGTTTTGGCGGGCTCACCAGCCTGGGCCCAAAAGGGCTTGTTTGCGACACCTGCGCACTACGAAGCTCTTGTCCGTTACTCCAACGGCTCTGGCAAAACCGCCAACGACCAAAAACCAGATGGTCGTGGCATGGCCATCAAGGTGATTGGTGGGGCACCGAAGGGCAATCTTCTAGGGATCGGTAATAACCAAGATTTCATGATGATCAACTTTCCAAAATTTTTTAGTCGAAGCATCCGCGATTACGCCCACTTTAACAAATGCGCTCTCAATGGCGATCTGGGCCCCTACTTCGCTCATCGTGCGATTCGTGAAGCTTTCACTCCCGTGTTGGGCGAAGCTGTCGCCGAAGGTTTGGCCGGCGCCGATGTAGATGTCGTGCTTGTCAACGCGGTGACGATTTTCACTCTCACGCCGAAGCTAGACAAAACTCAAGAAGAGCAAGAAAAACTGAATCAAGCTTTTGGAATATTGAGCCAGATTTTAAGAACCAATGGGTATGCTGGTCAGGATCTGATCGCCAAAACGAAAGAAACATTATCTGCCATCGGCGAAAAACTCAGTGCCATGAAACCACAGGCGGATCCGAACAACGTGCTGCCAAACTTGGCTAAGGCACCACGTGAATTTCAAATCGTTATGGGCATTCAGAGCGCGCCGATTCCATCGGCCCTCAACACTTCTTATTTCTCGATGGCGAGCTTTGCGTTCCCAACTGACGGCCAAGTCGCCAACGACACGGCAGTCAAGTACTCTGTGCATCCTGTCCCTTGTTCAGAAGCGGGCAAGCCCAGTGAAAGTACGGGCCCTCACTCGTCCGTCAAAACGATTCCTCCCTTAGATCCACAGGCCGTTGATGTCCTAACTGAAACACTGACTTCATCGATGGCTGCTCAAGACTACTGTTTCAACTTTGTTGTTGAGGCTTTGGACTCAGACTTAGAGCTTGAGAAGAAACGCAGTCAGGTTGAAGACTCTACGCTTGATTTTTCAAAATCCCAAAAGGCGATCGTTGCGACTTTAAAAATGCGCGCACAAGATAATTCGAGCCCGGCCCAAAAAGAGTATTGCGAAAATCTCAGCTTCAATCCTTGGCACGCACGTCCTGAATACCGGCCGCTCGGAGCCATGAATCGCGCTCGCCGCGTCGCTGTGAAGGCCTCATCCCTGCGCCGACACGATCTTCTATTAAATCCGTCAGCCAAAGAGATTGAGCCAACAACGTTCGCAGACTTCGCCAACTTCAATTCCAAATAGAATCTTCACATTCTACGACATCCTAGCGCAACTTCGAGTTCGGTCTTGGCTCAGAAGTTGCGCCACCTGCGGTTGGACAGCCACACATCGTCAGACGGAAGTTCCACCGTGGGCGATTGTTAGCGAGAGCTGACTCCGACCTTCCCCAATCATTAATGTTCGCATGAAAAGCGTGGCCAGAATATAAAGTAAATAGGGGACGTAAGCTCCCCAGGAAATGATATCCATTCTACGAGCTGAATTATGCCGACAATTCAGAGTTTCTGCAACCCAGGAATCTGCCAACAGAACTAGCTTTCACTCTCGCTCCTAGACTTCGGTCTCGATTTGAAAGTCCAAGTACTTATCGTTCCAAATCTGTTGTTAAATTTTCCTACGAGGTCGAGGCGCCTCTCCTTCTCTTCTCTTTCTCTTTCTCTTTCCACCTAAACTTGCGGGACAAAATGAAAAAAAATATAAAATGGATCTCTATTGGGTCAGTGATAGTAGCGGTAGCGGTCGCAGCCGTGGTCTTCCAATCGCAAAAAGAAATGGCTGCCACGAACGAGAGGTTGGGCATCGCAAGTTCAAATTTGTCGTCGGCGCCTGAAGAGTCATCGGGTGGGCGCACGCCAGCCTCCGTCGGTTCAGCTGCCGTTGGTGATCCAGATCCTTTAGTTCGGACGACACCAGGCTGGGCAAACTTGACTCAGTTTATGGAAAGAAAGTACGAGCTTCGCAATGGCGATGAAGTCTTTTATGCGACCTATACTTCTGATTATAAAACAAATCTGAAGAAACAAATTTTCCAAAAGCTCCAACTCCGATTTGATTCGATCTTTCCTCAGGTGTTGTCGAGCATCGTTTCGAATCCAAATCAATTTTTGTGTTTGATAGATGCATCGACGGGTCCTAATGCGATCAAAGCTGCGATTTATGTTTACCTTTCCGATAATTCGGCCGATTGCTTGGCTAAGGCGCATGCCTTTAACGCTTCCGAAAATGTGACGTCTTCACGCGTGCATTTCGGTTCGGTTGTGGCCAGCGGAGTGACTTTTTCAGCCGAGAAAATTTACACACTCTATGAGGAGGGCTGGAGAGCCGCCGCCATTTATATCAACAATCAGGCCGTTTATCCTCCCTTTCCAACAGATGCTTCGCCGTATGTTGATCCGTCTCTTTACCCCACGGTCTTTGTGGATAATGTACTTGAAGGTTACATCATGAAACTTGCGATTGCCGATATCACTCCCAAAATCCCTTCTCAAATCGTCAACAATTAAAAGGACAATCAATGAACACGCTTGGTAAATTTATAAAAAATTGTCTTTTTTTATCCACCCTCCTGCTGCAATCGAAAATCGGATTGTCCCTGCCAGTGGCAACTGCTGCCACACCACCGACACCCAACATCGTGTTTATTTTGACGGATGATCAAGATCGAGATTCTCTGAACTATATGCCTCGGCTGAATGAACTCCTGATCAACAAAGGCATGGTCTTCAACCAGCACATCTTAAATGTCTCTCTCTGCTGCCCATCGCGAACCACCCTGCTGACGGGAATGTACGCGTCCAATCATCATGTTTACGCCAATGATGGTGAGACGGGAGGAATCCTCGGTTTCAACAACGCCGGCCTGAATGACAAAACAATCGGGATATGGCTGCAGACCGCAGGCTATCGAACGGCACTGATGGGTAAACTTGTGAACGGATATTACGAAGCCCTGCCGGCGGCGCGCAGAAATGAGTTTCTTCCGGGTTATGATGTTTGGCTCGGAGCAGCTGGGAACATCCACAATGAATACAATATCTCCGTTAACGAAAATGGAGTTCGCCGAACTTACTCGAGTGAAGATAGGCATTACGGCGGCGATCTTCTCACTGGCCGCGCCGAGACGTTCATCAAGGAGTCGGCGCAGATGCAGAAACCATTTTTTCTTTATCTTGCGAACTCAGCTCCGCACAACCCGGCCATTCCGGCACGCCGCCACCTTGGACCCGTCGTAAACTCGGTTCAGAAATATAGATTCAGAAACGTGAGATCGTTGAGAACTCCGGCATTTTTCGAGGCTGACCGACGTGACAAACCGACATTCTTCGGTAGCGTCAAGCCCGAGACAATTCCGCAGATCGATGAGTTGGCAAGAAAACGAATTGCCACTTTGCAAGCGACGGACGAGGGCATCGGCCGACTTTACAAAGCTGTCAAAGATTCTGGTCAACTTGCTAACACTTATTTTTTCTTTATGTCTGACAACGGTTATCACCTGGGGCAGCACAACAAATCGAATACGAAAAATACGGCTTATGACGAATCGATTCGCGTGCCATTCATCATTATGGGGCCAGGAGTAGAGGCGGGCAAAACTCTCGATTACCTGACCACCAATGCCGACTTCACAGCGACAGTTGTTGCACTCTCTGGCGCAACTCTACCTCTCCACATTCAACTCGATGGGCGCTCTTTGGTTCCGCTCTTTTCTGCGGCCACCAGACCTGGCGGGGCCAACTGGCGGAAGTTGGTTCCCACTGCCCACTACGTCGGTGGTGGCGAGGGGGGTGGATTTCCTGAGTTCTTTGGAGTCCGAACTCAACGATGGTCATTTGTTGAATACACCAATCTAAAAAACGAAAAAGAGCTTTATAATTTGGCGGTCGATCCCTACGAATTGCAAAATTACATTGGGCCTCAACAAAAGCAGGAGCCGCCCCCGGGCCTGTTAGCGAAGTTGATTGATCGAAATCTTCGGATGAAATCTTGCCAAGGTGACACCTGTCGCGCCATTGAGGATGAGCCGATTGAATAGCTCCTCCCTCTGACATTTTGGTGGCGACTCCGATGTCGGAGCCGCTGGATGTTGTTGGAATGTCGAAATTGATTCAGCTGAAACTATTCGTTGCTTGAAGAAGCGGTTGTTCCTGAAAGTGTGATGCAATCTTGAGGAACACCGATGCTATTTTCAATGAGTAAAGTCTTCACCTTCACTTCGAAAACATCATTCATGCTGCCATCGACATTGATTTCAAGGATGGCTAAGTCATTTTGACCTTTATCCCAGTGGAAGCTGGCGATCTTATAGGTGGCTCCAGCTCGTGCTTTGGCTGGAGTAAACTCCTTTGCGGCTCGCAAAGCTTCGAACTCAACGGGTTGGGTGCACAGAGTGCTTGCCTGGGCGATGGGGCCGAGAAATGCGGCAAGAAGAGTTGCGAGCAAAATTGTTTTATTCATTTTCATTCTCCTGGTTTGTTAGGTTGAGGACCTTTGGGTTGAGTAGATATTAATGCAAAGCATCAAATTCCCTGAGATCAATTAAATTTATTTACTTCCAAAACATAAATTTTACATTTACTATTTCTCTAAATATCCGTTTTTATGAGGAAAAAGAGATGTCCAAGAGCCAGTTGGTATCAGAGAACAAAGAGATTTACGATTTTGGCGACTACAAGAACTATTTGCTCGTTCGTTTTCAAACCATTGATAGCCAGAGGGGTGCTCGCTCGGCCTTTGCCAAGGCGATTGGTTGTCACCTGGCCTACATCTCGCAAGTACTCCAGGGTTCCGCACACTTCACCCTCGATCAGGCGGCTGCCATCAACGTTCATCTGAGCCACACTGAGGCCGAAGGCGACTATTTTATTCAGTTGGTTTCGATAGCTCGGGCGGGGACGAGCGCCTTGCAAATGCACTACCGAAAAAAAATCGACAATTTGAAGTCGGCGCATATGGAAATCAAATCGAGAGTGGTTGCAAAAAAAACTCTGACTTTAGAGAGTGAGGTCACCTACTACAGCTCTTGGCACTACGTTGCGATCTTCGTTTTGATTTCGATCCCACAGTATCAAACCAAGGAAGCTCTGTCGAAACACTTGGGCTTGCCTCTGGCAAAAGTGGCAGATTGTGTGGAGTTTTTGTTATCCGTTGGCCTCATACTTTCGGAAAATGGACACCTTCGCGTTGGTGAAACGCGAATTCATTTGGAATCGGAGTCTCCGCTCATTTCTAAACATCATACGAACTGGCGAATGCGAGCCATTGCCGCTTTAGAACAACAGCGCTCGACGGACCTGCATTTTTCGACGGTCTATTCGATGTCAGAGATGGATCGGGAACGCATACAGAAAATGTTTTTGTCGTTTGTGAGCGAGGTCGAAAAAGTAGTGGGCCCTTCAAAAGAAGAGTCGGCTCATTGTCTCGCATTTGATTTTTTTAGAATTTGAGTCTAGAGACCGTTTTTTTTGCAGTCCTGATTCACTGTGAGAGACTTGGGCGATGGCCTTTGGGAACTTAAATTCAATAATGGCCATCGAATTTATTATGCACGAACAGGCAAATCGGAATTAACACTCATTTTAGGAGGTAATAAAAATGGGCAGAACCGAGACATCAAAAAAGCGAAAAGCCTTCTCCATGAATAATGCTCCTATTGTGAAACTAAAAAAGGGTGTGGAGAGTTCCCCTCACGATCCAAATAAATTTCTTCGAGATCGTGACAAAATTCGCCACGCTCTAACGGAGGCAATGGAAGAGGGCGATGTAGAAGCTTTTAGGGAGATTCTAAGTGCGCATGTTAAAGCGGTCGGGGTTCAAAACATCGTTGATCGAACGCATTTGACTAAAAGTACAATCTACTCCGCAATTAAAGAAGATGCGAATCCAACCATAGAAACGATTTTCCAAATTTTAAAGACAGGGGCATGAAGCGCGCGCAGTGTGACCCTGCTTCGTGACTTTAAAGTGAGTCATTGAAACGTTGCCGTCAGGATCTTAGAGCCATTTGTTCGAGTGGATCTCTCGCTTGGCTGCCGATTTAATTGGTACCGCATTCTTGTTTCTCGGTGGATTTAAAAGTCTAGTGAACTGTCCGCAGAAATCTATAAATTTCGTCTTTATGAATTTCTGCGCCAATAAAATTTCTTCATTAACGTTTAAATGCAGGAGTGTTTGCGTTATTAAAACACTTCGCGAGTTAAGGTTCAACGATGAAAATTCAAGAGCTGCCCTTCGGTGCCCGCTCAGACTTTATGTTCTCCATCCTAGAATCTTTCGATTTTCCGAAAGAGAAGCGGGACATCGTCACTAGAAACTTTGATCGCGAGTTGGCTGAAATTGGCACCAACCGAGTTGTATTTTTAGGTCTGCGGGACCATCTCCCAATGTCAGTTGTCCAACTCGTAATGCAAAACGTGGATAACAACCCCGAGCTTGCAAATGGAACTGACACAGCTCACGTCCATAATTTATGGGTTCGAAAAGATCAACATCGTCAGGGCCTTGCCGAATCCATAATGCGGTATTGTGAGAATTTCGCCTTCTCTAAGGGAATCAAATTTTTGACTCTTGGAGTGGACAACTCAAATCAGCCTGCCATATCCCTGTATGAAAAGCTTGGCTATTTGAAATTTGCAGAAGAGCCAGGTCGAACCGCCAATGAGAAACTTTTCCTGATGAAGAAGACGCTCGGGATGAACTTTCAGAGGTTTTTCGAAGGAAGAGCCTCTGCTTGTAGACTGGTTTGCCAGCTGAATCTAATCCCATATACTGGAAGTAAATGAGCTTTTCAGTCGTCTCTCCTTTTGCAAATTGAATCGCATCGGAAATTTGAAGGCCTGTATCGACAAGAAAAAGAGTTTCATTGATAGGGTAAAGGCGAATCGGAAGATGAGATGTGCCCGCAATGGCTTCGGCGCCGAGAAAGCCTGAATGAGTTTCAAATATTTGAAGGCGTTCGGTTCGGCTTTCCATCTGATACTCTCCAGAAAGCTGAGCTGATAGTGTTGAGAGTACAGGCTCGAGGGCTTGTTTGGGCAGTAGGGTGTCAGTTCCACTGAAGACAGACATTCCCATTCCCATTGACAATGAGCTGTTGAGAACATTGAGCAGAACAACTGCGCCAGATTTTTCAATCGGATTGAGGACGATGTAACTTGAAAAACCGGCAGGCATGGCTCCATTTTTCGAAACTGGCAGCATTCCGGGCTCAGAGTCCCAACCGAGACCGAACTCGTGACTCCGTCTAATCGCTTTCGCCAGAGGAGATTTTTCGGGATAAACATTCGCTTCGAGAAATTTTGTGATGTCGTGAAAGATCGGAAGAGCGTCGTGTAGGGAAAGAGTGTCTTCGCCTGTGTAG
>CALCCV010000557.1 GCA_937900305.1 uncultured Pseudobdellovibrionaceae bacterium
GCCTCCTCAAGCCATTGGATCGTTTTCTTTGTAACTTCAAAAGAGAGTTGAGATTGCAGTGCAATTTTATTGAGGCCGAGATTTGGTTTTTGACGCAAAATTTGAACTTTGTCCATGGCGATCTCGCCCGAGACAGCCAGCTGCAAAAGTCTTTGCATGAGCGGATGAGTCGACAGATCCACATTTTTCATTTCTAAAGTTTTGCGCGCTTTCACTTCGGAGGATTGCAAATCTCTATCTTCAAAATAAAGGCGCGCCGAAGCGTAGAGCCACTTTGGTTCCATGCTCGCATGAATTTTTAGTTTGAGATCCGCCGGACAGTTCCCAATTTCACTCAACATCAGCGCTCGCACATCGTCCCAAGTCCCATCGCCAATTTGGCTAGTGGGATGCTCGCCCATTTGGAATTTTCAAATTCCCGGTGATTTTCGGATATCCCATCAAAAAAAACATTTCACCCACGTTGCTAGGAAGACCGATCGGCTCTTCCACACTTTTTGTATTGGCGGTAGATCTGGATTGAGGTTCAGTGAAACAAAATCATCTCCGTAACCCAAAGTTTTTTTTCGTTTAGCAGCTTCACCCAAACCGAGGCTTAAGATAGGAAGATAGGCATTTGTTTCTGCGTCGTAAACTAGAAGATTTTTTTTTCAAAGCCAGCAATGACGTGCAAAGGAGTGACAAAAACCTTTCCGAGGCGAATGGCTGTCCCGACGATCATCCATTCTCCCTCTCCTCTTCCTTTCCCTTTTTTAAAACCCAAGACAGGAGCCACAGCTCCTAAGTGTTGTTCGTAAATTTGGGCAACTTTATTTTCATTTTCAGGATTTTGCCTTAGAGTGGCCGACGAGTGACCAAAACAACGACATCACGAAAATACATCGACAAAGTGAACTCCATTTAAAATTCAGCTAAACAAATGAATGACTCTATCAAGGGTGTATTCTGACTTCCAGGGATGGAAAACGTATCGAACATTGCATCCGAGAGGTAACACATCCTCGATGTGTTACCTCCATTGAGCGATGGGAATCTTCGGGTGTATGGCTGGCACTTCGATCTGAATCGGAATCTACGCCATTGTGAGTAACTCAATCCCTTTTGAGCAGCATCAACTGATTGAGGAAGAGAGCCCTCGTCCAGCAACAGATGGATTAAAATCGAAACTGAAATGTGCACAGGGCTGCTCCGCATGCAAAGGTGCTCAGGCCTGTGCTGATTTGAGCGATGGTGCTGGCTCAAGGTTCGGTATTGAATCTTTAGGGACAACTCAACGAACGCTTCGATGAAGTCTTTCAAAAAAAAATGGTGGGTACTGGCACCATTTAATTCGAAATTTTAATTCAAAATTGCAGCGACTCGCTCACAACCAGCAGCATCTTGCGCGAAGTTGAGAAGCGTCGCAGTTTCTTCAGAATTTACGCCGTCCTCACGAACCGCAGATGTTTTTCGCAACACCGCTTCTCCCGAAGCTTGCTCGCATGAATAAACTCCTGCAGCGGACGACAACTCTTCGGCCACGATTGCGTTACACGAATCTGAGTTGGCTCCAAAATTTACGATGGTCGTCGTCTCAACAACAACATTATTTTCATCATGAACTTCGAGATTTTGACGAAGAATGACTTTTCCAGACTCCGTTAGCTCGCACGACAGCGCGGCCGAAGCATTGGCGGCAAATAGGGAAACCGCGAGGCCAAAGACGAAGGTGACATTTTTTTTAGACATTGAATCTCCAATGGTTATTTGTGTGCTTGTCCAGTTACCACCTATTGAATTTCATTTCAATGCATCGCCCCAAAAGTCCGTAAATCAACAACGAACTGGGTGCGAATTTGGGAAGGATTGGGGAGCCCCGGCCGAAGGCAAGGGCCACCGAAGAGAGATTTAGCCATTTTTACAAAAGCGTCGAAAGTTTGGTCAAACTCTCAAAAAAACTCTCAAGAGCGAAAATGGATCTCAAGCCACATTTCAGTTTCATTGCAAAAGATCACAGACTGCCATCGAGCCAACATTCCAAATCCTGGTGTCCTAGCACGCCGGGGCCGAACGGACCGAACTCGCGGTAACGCAACTGACTGTTATAAACTTCGTGGAGCTCGAGAAAATCCGTTGGAACTTCGAGTTCAAATTCAACTTTCGACAGACAATTCGAAACCGCATGGTAAACAAGATGTTGGGCCTCGTTGCGTGTCACATCCGCCACACCCAGCAAATGACCACAATCAAGCCCTTCAGCCCGAGCCTCAAAAAAACCAGAGTACATGCCCAAACCCGCCATAGGATGGCCAGTGGCGTACAGATCAATTTTGAACTCACTGATCCGCGCCCCACTCTGTTGACAGACTAGCGATGTATCCGCCTGAATCCGCGCCTCTGAATTGGATGCCAACACAAAAACCCCCAGTGAAATGGCAAGTGAAACAGATTTTAAAAAATAATTTAGAACTTGAATGCAATCTCTCATTTGATTCCTCCTGTTCGAACTCATAGATGCAAAAAAAACTGAATGCATCCATTGCGCATCCGCAAATCGCAAATCGTTGCATTTGATAAATAGTTTATTTAGTAAATAATTTATGAAGATCGAAAAATTTGTAAAGCGAAGTCCTATTGTACCCATTCTTATTTGCAGCCGAAATTTTGAAGCCGCACTCATCGCAGCCATTGGTGACGGGGGATTTTCGATTTCAGAAGGCCTTATCTTGGCAACGCTCTTTTTTGAGGAGAGGGCCTGCCGCCCCTCAGAGATTGCGAAATCTCTCAGAATCAGTCGGTCGCAAATGAGTCAGACTCTCCGACGCCTGGAGAATCACGAGTGGATTCGGCGCGAGCTCTCGCACGAGAGTGCCCGATCCATCAACTTGTTCTTAACAGCCAAAGGGAAGAAGGTGGCGTTAAAATCCATCGCAGCCTTTGAGCATCTCAATCAGAAAGTAGAAAAACAACTTGGTGACACATCTTTTGAATTTCTCAACAAGGCCCTGGGAAAATTGCTTCCCTTATAGACCAAATATGAATCTAACTTAATTCACAGATAATTTTGTCTAATCGATACTTTCCAAACCAGAAGATGTATTTTCAGAGTCGCGAATCATCGCAAAAAACGCGAATCGTCGCAACAAAGGAGTTCCCAATGAAAACTACGATCCAATCCACTTTCCTGGCGATCATCTGCACTTTTTCTGCACTCATTGCAAAAGCAGAGGCTCCGGTTACCTATGAACTCACAATTCACAACGGGTCCCAAATGCCCATTTCTCCCGGCACGCTTTACGTAAAGGATGGATCCGAGTCCGCGGCCCCCTTAGGCTCTGAGCCCACCACCGGTTTCATCGCTCTCTGCCAAACTGGGAATCCAACCCTTAGATTTCAAGAAGTAAAAAGCAATGCCTCCGTCAAATTTGCTGTTCAAACCATGGGACCAATCGCACCTGGAGCATCATTGGTGATCGAAGTTCAAGCCACTAACCCCGCCGCACAAAGTCTTCATTTCGAAGCGATGTACGGAAAGACCAAAGATGTTTGTGGAATTGCAACAATTGGCGGTCACAGCCTTTTTGCTTTAAAGCAGCATGTTTCAACCGAAGCCATTCAAAAGGACAGCACAGTTTTGACCGGCTCCTTCAAGGACCCGACTCTTCCCCAAGGTATGTCTTACTTAGAACCGAGTGTTTGTGCCAACGCAGCTGATGCGATTTCCTGTTTGCGCGAGCTCGCGACTCCCAATCCCACCAAAGCTCAGATTCGATTTTTTGCAGGTTATTTTCCAAGCCTAGTAAGTTCATTAGAACAAAGATATGGATCGTCGGATGTCCAGACGCTGCTATTTCCCAGCTCTGGAGCCATCCAACTGAAACTCAAACTGAAGCACTGATTCAAATTCAATTCGCGCGCAGCGTCCGGTTCTGCGCGCCCTACTTCCAATCCCGCGCAATCGACTCTCGGGTCTGTTTGAGTTCCGCGGCCACGTCTCGATTTTTGGAGGCGACATCGATCTTTTCGCCAGGATCATTTTGGAGATCAAAAAGCTCTCCGGTCACTCGCCACTTCCAACGGTTATTTCGAATGGTGCCATTCGTGTCGCCCCCGTTCAGCAGATGTCGCTCAGGGAGCGGCGCCTTACCCACAATCGCGGGCAAGATATTTTTGCCATCGGCTGTTTTCAATGATTGCGCTTTCATTACACTCAAAATGGTCGGGCCTAAATCCCGGTGCGAAACTGGCTGACGAAAAGTCGTATTGGCAGGAATGACGCCTTTCCAGCTCATGGCAAGAGGGACTCGAATTCCACCTTCAAATGTTGAATTCTTCGATCCTCGCAATTGTCCGTTGTGACAAGCCGGTTGCAAATAGGTGCAGCCATTGTCGGCCGTAAAAATAATCAAGGTGTTGGCCGGCGCTGCCGCAACAACTTTGCCCACGAGTTCATCGACGTGCAATACATTTCCGCAGTAGGCGCGCTGAGCAGCGTTTGGCAAACTGGCACAAGCCTTTTGAAATCGAGCTTCGGTCTGGTCGGGCAAATGAACCGCGTTGGGCGCCAGATATAAAAAGAATGGATCGGCTTTCCCTTTATTGTTGTTGATGAACTTAACGGCAGCAGCTGCAAAACGATCTGTCAGGTGATCAGCCACTTTCGGAGCCGGTCCATTTCCACTCAGGAGTGTAGCGTTATCGAAGTAGTCATGATGGCCTTCGAGAAAATAGAGCGGCGTCGCATCGAACCCCGCTTCACTCGGCGAGCGGCCTTCAATGTGCCACTTGCCGACGAAACCAGTGTGAACCCCTGACGAGCGCAACAGTTTCGGCCAAGTTTCTATGGCCGCGGGAATTGGTTTTGGTGGGTTGCTCGTGTGTCCCCATTTGCCTGAGTATTGACTGGTCATCAACTGCGCACGAGCAGGTGAACAGTTGGGTTGACCATAAGATTGACCAAACTTAGTTCCAGAGCTGACGAGTTTGGTGATCGATGGAGTGGGCACCGGCGCCCAAGTCAAACCCGCATCGTCAATCATGATCAAAATCACGTTCGGTCGATCCTCCGCCGCTGCCGGCAAACGATCGACTCCATTTCCGACTGATTCACTCGCGCCTTTCACCACTTCAGCTGAACTCACGTTAGCAATGGCTGCGTCCTCCGGCGCTGGCATCGCCGTGACCTCCGTAACCACTTCCGCCCCGGCCACCAGTTCCTCAGACTTTCGTGGCGCCGAAAGACTCCAAAACACTGTGGGCAAAATGAAGCCAATCACAACCGCTGCCCCGAGAACCTTCTTAGTGATGTCTTTGGTCACGAAAACTCCTACACCTTAAATCGCAATTTCGCCGTCTCAGTTTGAAATTATTTTGGAGATTTGTCTCTCGCTTCCAAAATCTTCTGGACCTAGCACACTAGAGATTTAAAATCGCCCTTTTCAGCTTTTGAGCTAAACAAGTCCACCGACCAAAGTTGAGGTTCCATATTCGGAGATGCAAACAAGTTCACCAGTTCTAGTCGACCAAGACGTCTCCGTTGATCAAGACAAAACGCTGCAAAAAAACCGGGTTGTTTGAACGCTAGTTCGCTGAGACACGAGGTCCCTCTTACTATTTTATAGCGCTTCTGAGTTGGTCGAGTTCTTCGAAGCTTGGAACGAGACCTCGGCTACTGAAATAAGTTAAGGCGCTAGCGATTTGCTGAAGGCGTGGAGGCATATTCACTGCGACCCTCAGAGCGTCGTCAACGATTTCGCTAACCAAAATTCCTGAGAAAGCTTGGATTTCGGTGGGGCAGCGAAACTCTTTGGTGATATCTTCGGCAATTATTTTGATAGCTGGTACACTGCCACCCACAGCGATTGAGCTTGTAAGGGCTTGCATGTAGGCCCAGTCGACGGAACACTCCTCAGCAGTTTGCGCGAATGCACTTTTCGCAAATGTGAGGGCAAGAGCAGCAAGGACTAAAGTGTTGATAAGGTTCTTCATGAGGCCTCCATATAAAGGGTTCGTTGATTGTGCGTTCAGGTACAGGTCACTTATAACTTCGCTGTCGATTCCCCGCTAGATCAAAGTAATTACTTTAACAACACTAAAGTAATAAAAATTTATTCTAATCTCATATATGTATGTTTTTACTTTCGAATTTTTGATATAAATATATATGGCTAAAAGGGACAATGACTCGATTTTTGAATACGATTCTTACAAGCGATACTTGACCGCCATCTCAGGTTCGCATTTGCAGCGCAATGGCCAGAAAAAGATTTTGAGCGAAGCGATGGGCGTTCAATCGACCTATTTGTCACAGGTTCTCCATGGCCCTGCGAACCTCAATCTTGAGCAGGCCGAGAAGTTGACAAAATTTTTAGTTCTTACACAGGATGAGAAACACTATTTTTTATTGTTGGTTCAATTCGAGCGCGCTGGCACTACTGATCTGCGCAAGTATTATGAAAATCAAATGCAAGATTCTCGTCAGCGACATTACCAGCTCCAAGGTCGTTTAGGAAAACGAGAGGAGATTTCGGACGAGTTTAAAGCGAAGTACTATTCGTCGTGGATTTATGGCGCCGTTCATGCGGCATTGTCCATTCCGCATCTTCAAGAATTTGAAGCTTTGCGGTCACATTTCAATTTGGACGAAAATGTGTTGATGGAAGTGATTGAATTTTTGATTGAACTGGGGATGGCAAAAAAAATCGGGACAACTTTAGCCACCGGGCCATCGCACATTCACCTCGGGCATCACAATCACAATATTTTGCGACACCACACGAATTTTCGTTTACAAGCGATTCGCAGTCTCGAAAAAGAATCTTCGACGGAATTTCACTACTCTGCAATTTATACGCTTTCCGAAAAAGATCGATTCAAAATCAAGGACATCCTGCTTGAGGCGGTTCGAACAAACGTTGATATCGTAAAAAACTCAAAAGAGGCAACACTGTGCTGCCTCACGATGGACTGGTTTGAATTGAAAAGCTCATGATCACGCCGTAAGTCAAGCCTGAGGCGAAGTCGAACCCTACCGACGATTCCCCAAGAAAAGGTTCCGCAGAAACGAACGCCAATTCGAGAGAGCTGGTTCGCTAAACTGAGTTGGCTTTAGCTTTTCGAAATCAAAACTAGGATTGGTTGTGCTTTCCCACGCGTTTGAGATGACGGCCATCTCTCCAGTGCCAGTCTCAAATTTTCCGACGGCCCGCAGAAGCTTGAGGTTCGTTAGATCTCTAGTCAAAGTCAGGAGAAGATCATACAGGGGGACCAACTCAGCTTCTTTGAGTTGGGGAAGGCGCAGTTTCTTTTCCGCATTTTGACAATGCCAATCGGCTTCTAAAATCACCTGATCTTGTTGAGGCGAGGAGCGATCGCAGTAGGTGGCAAGCACCTGCCCGCACCGAAAAGTCGAACCGAATTCTTCATTCAAATTCACATCCGCCAGGGCAGCCGAAAGATTTCCAGAGTTCTGACAGATTTCCTCACTCAACTTCTCTATCTTGCCTTTTCCCAAAAGTAGACTATCCAGAAAGCTATTGAGTCGCTGCCATTGATGGTCAGACAATCTTTGACCAGCGAATTCTATCAAGAAAGCGGTGGTCTCTTGTAAAATCCCATCGGTAATAGGAGTGTGAATGAAAACCTGCATTTGCCGCAAGGCCTCGTGAATCCAAAATGCCTTTTGAGAATTTGCACTGAGGCAATTGAAACGACCAAAATTCAAAAACAGAGTTCTCCCGAGATAAAGACCAATCGTTTCAATCGTTCCCGGTTGACAGAGGGATCCCTCAATCTTAGCAAGACCTTTGATTTCTGGAAAAGGAAATGAAGTGATTAACAAAGGAAGATTTTCCACCGACTTCAAAGCCAGTCTCAATCGTGAATCAAGTTCAGCCCAAACTTTTAATTCAGCTACTGCGGCACGATAGGACGGCAAATTTTGAGGATCAAATTTATCAAGCCAAATCAAACTGACTTGTTCCGTCGAGTGAATTTCATCGGGTTTTTTAAAATTTGCAATCAAGGCCTTACCGGTCAAGTCGTACAACTCACGGTGCGCAGAACCTACCACTTGGCAAGACGTCCCGCCCCCGTCAATCACCTTCCCTGAAGGGACCGCCCAGGCCGAAAGTTGAAAGATGAAGATCGAAATTAGTTTGAACACTGCGATCGATTGGCCGCTCATGGGATTCTCCAGCTGTAAGTTCCGGCGGCGTTCGCTGACAAGAATTCTTGTGACCTCGGCAGTTGCTTTTGTGGCGCAGCCCTACCAATAACATTGCAACGGCAAGGCCAATCCACAGGCGCTTTACGTAGCTCTGAATTGATAGCGCCTTCCAAATTTTTGAGAGGTCCGCAATTTTGGCACGCGTCATGCCCGACTCAGCGAAAAAACTAGAGGGTTCATTTAATGAATGAGGTTCATTTGTAAGTTAAAATCATCTTGATCAGATCATCTCTGACGACGGGTTTTGATAAAAATTCGGTGAACCCAGCTTGCAAACACCGCACACGCTCTTCCTTCATGGCGTGGGCGGTAAGAGCTAAGATGGGATTTCGATAATTTTTTTCACGCAGCTTTTTTACGGCAGCGATGCCATCCATGATTGGCATCTGCACGTCCATCAAAATCACGTTGTAGTCGCCAGCCAACGCCATTTTGTAACCCTGCTCCCCGTCGGAGGCGATGTCGACCCTCGCCCCTGCTCTACCGAGATAAATCGAAATCAAAGCTTGATTGTCGGGCGAATCCTCCACCAGCAAAATATGAAATCCCGCTAACTGCCCAAAATTTTCAATCGTTCGCGCCGGCATGCTTTCGAACCCCAAGCCCGAATACGGTTTCGAATCCGAAGCGGCCTTAGCCCGAAGACGAACCGAAAATACACTGCCTCGACCGAGCTCACTGTGCTTCAAAACAAAATGCCCACCCAGTGCTTCCGAGAGACTGCGGGTCAATACCAA
>CALCCV010000558.1 GCA_937900305.1 uncultured Pseudobdellovibrionaceae bacterium
CTACACAGGCGAAGACACTCTTTCCCTACACGACGCTCTTCCGATCTCAGTTCCACTAGGTGGTCGCCCAGTTTCATCAAATCCTGATGGCTCTCCAGCAAGTTCATTCCAGACTCTTGATCTATCTGTGGTGAAACAGAAACATAGATGAAGGTGATGCTTTGGGATTGGTGGCGGAAAAAGGATTGAATCCATTCGGTGGTGAGGTAACCCAGTTTCTGGATTTCTTGGACCAGCTTGGTGGACTCATTTTGAACATAACAAAGTCTGCGAACTTCGTTAATCGAAGTTTCGATTTCTTTCCATCGAAAAAATCTCTGTCCGGGTTCAAGCAGTTCTGTGGTGTCTTTGTGAGGTTCGGCTTGCAGGCGAACTCGGCTGTCGAAGTCGCTCCAAATTTCGTTCTTGGTGTGGACCTCGGTTCGGAAAGTCTTTGGAAAAAACATGGCGATTTCTAAACCGTAGCTTACGCCGGGCTCTGAGGCGGGAACATCAATTTTAATTTCGATGTTGTTCGAGTCGTGTTTGCTTAATAGTGCGGAACTCAATTTGCGGTGAGCAGGGGAGGCGAGAGTCGCGGTTTGGCCGAGAGAAGAAAATGGATGAGTCACTTCAGACGTGGGCTTTGCGATTCCGAATTCGGGCGATGATTTTTTTTTCGTCCAAGTTGCTATCTGCACACTCCTAATTTGCGATTAGAGACTAAACTCAAGTTAGGATTGGGCCAAGATTTCGTCAAGACGATCTTTCAAATCCGTGCCATTAGCGGCGCTAAGGGAACTTGAAAAGCGTCTCGAACCGGGCCAGTGGAGGCTCAGACACTCCGGAACTCAAAGAGGTCGAGGATTGAAGAGCGAAGTTATGGACTTCCGTCGCAGATCTGGAAGAAAGTTTTTTATATTCCAATCTCAAGGTGATACAGCCTTAGGGCGGTGACGGAGTCTAGCTTGGGAGTTGTGACGGTTTAAACTCAGTCAGGATCCCAAGAAAAAAGATCAAAATTCATCTGATAGACGTCTTCTGACGAAGCCTGTCTAACGTACTTTTCGATGGCCTTTAGAAAAACCAAAAATTCGTCATGTATTTTATTTTTGGCCTCAGTGTCAGCGGAAAGAGTGACCGCCAGATTGAATTTTTTTTCAGCTCGCAAGCGCAGGCAATGGTCGTTGGAAGCGACTCTCATCAAAGTTTGGTAGGCAGGATTGATATGTGAATCTCCAGCCAAATGAAGATGATCCTTGAGAACCTCGTAGCTTTCAGTGTTTCTGTTCCAGCGAATCAGACTGAGTTTTTGGAGTGTTTGCAGAATTTTCTCTAGACCGCTCGTTGATAGTCGAAGTTTATGGGTCAGAAGTTTGGGATTGTCGCGAAACTGGGGAATCGATAAATAAGTGTGAACGATCAAGTTGAGTGGATCCAAATAGTAACTCTGATAAGAGGTGCTCTGTGGAGTTTCGACAATTTCGGCTGCCAAAGTGGTTTTTGTTTCTCGGTGGCGATCTTGAATTTTTCGAGCTCTCGTCATCAAAATTTTTCGGCGTGCGTTGATTTGGCAGCGAGCGATTTCCAAAAGGAGCTGAAGGAAATCCGTCTCCTCTTCATTAAACTCGAAAAATTTGCAGGCCAAATAAAGTTGGTCAGAGGTGAAGTGAGCATCGCCCTTCATCACTCGCGAAACATAGGTCTTCTGGATGCCCATGGCTTCCGCCAGGCGGGAGAAGGTAAACTGAGAGTTTACTTTTTTTCGAGTTTTTAAAATATTTGAGATGATTTCGACATAGCTCAAACTATTAAAAATATTCAATTTAGTTAATCTCCGTAAACTAATAGTTTACTTCTCGGCTTAAGTTGCTGGGAAGTTAATTGGCAAGCTGAATGCGGTGCGATATTTTGAGCACTCGAACTGAAACACCCTCAACGGCCCAGGATGAAAGTCCCAGCCCCCTGACAAAGGAGTTAGCTATGAAAATGAATTTCGCACCCCTGATTTTTGTCCTTTCTTCAATTTTGCCCTTCTTCGCCATTGCCGAAGATGGCAAGCCCATCGCAGGTTGGTTGCGTGGAGTTCCTCAGAGATCCGCAATTGAAGTGAGTGCCTTCGAAAAAGTTGAAATCACCGAACAGATCGTAGGGAAAATTCCGGCGACGACGGCCCACCCAGCCTTCGAGAGCCGCGAAGTTCAGGCCACAGTCACCGTTTCGATTCTTCCGAAATATTGCAACAGTTTCTTTGCCCGTCATCCCATCGTCGGCTTCTTTCAAGAAGCGCAATTGAGTTCTGAGGAAGACAAAGTCGCATCAATTCAGTTCCTCGATCTGATAAAAGCCAGCGATATCAATTCGGGCAATCCTTGCGGTGCAGTTGCACCTGTTAAGATTTCGTTCGATCTTGCACTCGGATTCAAAAATGTGAACCCAGAAAATGGGGAGGTTCTTGGCTCGTCGTTGCGAACAAAAACATTCCGATTGGATTTTGGAGAAAGCTCAAGCTCTCCCATCCACGGCCTATTTCTCAAATATTCGGCCGAAAAAAATCAAATCACCGCGGAAGTTCTGACCCAGAATTGACCAAGTATCAGACGGCGGCATTCGGTTTTGCCAGTGCCCTGCAGACTCTGCTCTTCTAGGCTCTTAACGGTGAGCTCGTGATCGCCCTTTAAGAATTTATTGGCGCCAATATTGAAGACTTAGATTGGCAGGCAGTAAGGATATAAGCGATGAATGGGTTTGAGAATCCAAAAAAATTGAGAGGCAAAATTCTGGCTTTCGGAGTTTTTGTGAGTCTGCTGATCCTGCCCCCCGTGAGAAATGCAACGGTGGGCACCGTTTCTCGCATTCCCACCTCTACTTTGACAACCGATTTGACCTTGGACTTGAAACCTGAGGAGGTTGATTTTCTCTTCAAGAATTTCAATCCTAAGACCCGCAAGGTGATTTTAAATTCGATCACTCAAGTGAATGGAACTCGCAGGATGAGAGGCACTTGGACCGGCGGGGGTGGTGGAGTGATTCTCTGCTATCGAAATTCGAGCGATGCGACAGAGGCAGTCCGTGGCGGAGTTTTGACCGAGTTCGGCCGATCAAATATGACGTCGATAGAGGCTCTTGACTACTTTCAATTCAAGAAGCGCATGAATTTCTATGAACCCAAGACGGATGAACTTCCGCAAGACTATTTGCAACGAGTTCTCGAAATCTATTTGGGCCGATTGTCTCCAGGCTTTTCCAAAAAACTGCAAAGAGCGCTGGCCAAAGTGAACGTTGAAAGTTTTAGGGATCGCAGAGATTTGCCGGTGATTCAGGACACTGGGACCATCTTCATTCAAGATATCGAGTCCGAAAATCCAAATTGTCGATACGTTCAATTGGCGATTCGGCTCACTCAAAGTGTCGGGTCGGGTGAGATGCCTCCCGTTCTTGTCGGCTACGATGAGGATCTGTATCGGAAACTGTCGACGATGGCTAAGAATCAAAGAGTGGCTGTTATTAACCAAGCCATCTTTCTTTTACACGAAGCTCTTTATTATTTAGGTTTCGAGTTGGGGCACACGGACTCGTCTTCAAGTCGGAGCTTTGCGAACCTACTTCTTTCGCAAGACGTTTTTAACGAGACGATGGAGATGAGCCGAAGTGAAAGTGACCGAATAAAAATTTTTCGAAAGCAACTGGTTCTTTTTGGTTTTGACGATTTTCCAGAGCTCTTCGTCGGAGATGAGAAGGACCCGGCTGCCGTCAAGCGCTTTTCGAAAACACAGAGGAGACGCGATTACGAATCCTACAAAACCAAAGTGAGCGAAGGCGTAAAGCGATTTTTAGTGGAAAAAAACTTTTCTGTACGAGATGTTGCTATTTCGACCGAAAATCAATGGAAACTGGTAGAACATCTGGCCAAGTTTGTGTACCCTGGATTTTCTGAGGGAGAAGCTTTTTCTGTGGTTGTCGAGTCAGCGTTCGGCCTCGGTGTAGTTTCTAACATAGAAGTGTTTCGCGAAGACGGTGTCGACGATAGTGTCGAGTTGAACGCGGTCTGTAAATACGCTGAGGAGAAGATCGCGAAGATCGCGGAAGATAGTGAAGGTGAGCCAAATGCAAAAACTGTAGGAGACCTTTTTATTCTCCAACAGGCCCGGGCTTACTGTTCAAAGTCGCGCGAGCCTTAAGTTGGCGGAGAACGCTCGTTAGCGCATTGTTTTTTTGGATTTATCGGGCGTACAGTCGTAGGTGATCTGCCACTCCTTTACGGCTTCAGTCACCGACTCCGTCTTGCTGTCAACACCGCCGGCCTCGCCAGTCACGAAATTCATTCCCAAGAAGCTTCCCGCGTCTTTTCGGGTGTCATCACGACGAGTGCTCCGGTCATTTTGCACGGACTTAGTTCCAACGGCGACTTCGCCCTCTTCTTGAATGCGGAATGGATTGTTACCGCAAGTCGCTCGCATTTTGTCTTCGGCCACTTTGCGATCCTCATCTCTGTGGTCCAATGCCATGGCGATCACGCCGCCTTCGCCGGCTCGCTTTTTCACTTCGCGGGCTTTGCCTTGGTAGGGCATCGTCTGGCAGTTCATGAGTGAAAGGGACAACAAAGTCAGCACGATTGTTTTGGCAAATCTCATTGGAAATCTCCTCAAGGAAAAGGGAAACAGGTGTGTTTCGCGTTTCTTCGATTCAATCTGCAATTCATTTGTTTTGTAAATGGGTTGGCGTTGCGCCTGGAGAGGTAAGTGTTCGCAATGTTCGAGGAGTGGAGTCAAAAGGTGTTCGCGGTCAAAAAGTTGAGCGAACACTTGTTTGGCAAGTTGTTGTATTTTGGGGCTGGTGGCTTTATAAGCGTCGCCTATGAGGCAGAATAAACCCACTTTCCCCTTCGGGAGCAGGCAGGCATCACCTTTCGGGGTGAATCAAACATCCCCCTGCAACCAGCCGCCGCCCAATAGGGGGAGTCGACTGGATCGACCATTTGAGACGGATCCCATCGAGTACATTCGCGGAGAACTGCAGACTCGACGAGCGCGAAGGCCTGAGTACTCATTGCGTGCCTTTGCTCGCGATTTAAATATGAGTCCTTCTACGATTTCGGAAGTATTGAATGGCAAAGTGGGTCTGTCGCCCCTCAAGAGCCAGATGTTGGCCCGAAAACTTCGCTTGGCGGCTCCCCACGACGAGCAGTTTGTAGATTTGATTTCGGCTCGTCATGCACGAAGTGCAAAGGCACGCCAAGAATCAGAGATGCGAGTCGCCGCTCGATTGCGATCAATGAGTTCGCATCTCTCGATTGAAAAATTTAAAGTCATCTCGGACTGGCATCACAACGCCATTCTCGAACTGGTCGATCTATCCGCTAAGTATCACTCTGTTGAGGCTCTTGCGAGGGCGTTGAAAATTGAAAAGGCGGCGGTGAGCGGGGCGGTGGATCGTTTGATTGCCGT
This sequence comes from uncultured Pseudobdellovibrionaceae bacterium, assembly GCA_937900305.1. Classification (GTDB taxonomy): domain Bacteria; phylum Bdellovibrionota; class Bdellovibrionia; order Bdellovibrionales; family Bdellovibrionaceae; genus CALCCV01. The sequence goes on from CALCCV010000558.1 coordinate 5,427, forward strand.
CGGTGAGCTGGCCATAGTGGAAAAGGTTTGGAGCACCCGCAGCGCAGTCACGGTGACCGGTGAGGGTGTGCCTTCAGCGGCCATCAAGCAGTATCACACCCAGATTTTCAAAAAAGCTCAGGACGCTCTTTATCAGCAAAAATTTGAAGAGTGCGATTTTCAATCTAGTTTTTTTTGTGTCGACAGTCGTGATTTGCCAAATCTCAAAACAGATCTTCTGCGTTTGCGCCGAGAGCTCATTGCCAAATATGGCCACAGCCCAGAGCGCGATTCGGTTTATAATATTTCGCTCCAACTCTTTAAAATCAATGAGGACAAATGATGAAACCTCTGGTCGTTTCTCTCGCTATTGCATCTGTGTTCCTATCGGCTATCTCTACTCAGGCGGAGCGCACGGTCCTGCAAGGTGGAGGGCTCGCGGAAATGCGAATGATTTATCTTCACCAGCACTTGCCGCAATATCTTATTCCCTGTCGCACCAATATCCAGAAGTGCGGCATGTCCGAAGCTGAAGGTGAGGATTTAACAAAAATCTTGACGGCGGCACAAGCGTCGTCGTCAGAAAATCTAATTTTGGACGCAGACTTTTCGGGCGCAAAAGTTTTTCAGACGGAACGGAGTGTGGGAGCACCGATTCGAGTCTCTGTTGAGGCGCTGTATGATGAGGGTGAAATTCAGGTTGCGAAATCCACGGCTGAGCTCGCGGCCATCCTACTGGCCGCCTACTGGTGGCAAGTGAGCGAGCAGCCGAAAGATTTTTTGTTAGCGAGATCCTCTGAAATCACCTCATTGTTTCAAACCAACGGAACTGAATTTAAAATTTCAGATCGCTTCTCAATCAGTGTCCATCAGCAGTCAATTCAATTTGGTGAGGTCGTTGAGTTGCTTTTGGCGATCGAAGATTCTGAAAAAACTTTTGAATTTTCGAATCGTTTGGCGCTCGCCATAGGATGTGAAGATGGCTCTGAACCAAAGGACATCAGCTTGGAAAATTGGCGGCAGTCGTTGCATGGATCTCCTGACGAAAAAAATATCACGACGTTTGCGGATCTCTCCTTTCAGTGCGATCAAACTAGAATCTATCAAATTCTCGTTCTTAAGTTTTTGATCGAAGACGCAGGCACGGTCCGTTCTGATTCGTTGAAAATCTCAGTTCGTGATTCGTTTTGAAAATAACTTGTGACAGTTGAGGGATTGGGCTCGGGTGAACAGATCGATTCGCAGCTGTTGGGCAGCCTGGTTGGTTATTTCTACGCCGAGCAGTTTTCGTTCAGGCAAGACCTGGAGGGTTTCAGACTCCACCGTCCGTGGAGATCCTCCCGGCAAAGGGTAAGGAAGGGGCAGGGTGGTTGAATACTCATTGGTGATTTCATTTTCAAAGTTTTGATTCATTGAAACTGGCATGTACAAAAAGTTTCCATCGCGACTTTGAGGAATCCCATCTGTTGATACTACGAAGGTCGTGATTGTTGGGGCGAGTTCATAAGTGTAGCTCTCAAGCTTCTGGGGAGTTTCGTTGCCATAATAGATTGTCGTTTGATTGGTTTGAGTTTTTCGAATTTCCACTCTCAGTTTCACTGAGACAAGGTCCGTTGCAGATTGGATCACCAGACGAAGTTTTGATTTCGGAGTGAAATTCTGCATCGGACTGACCCTTGTCCAAGCTGAACCATTCCAAATTTCAAGTCTTTCAAATTTCAAAGGGTTTGTTGCCGGCTGACCCTGCAGCTGAAGACCTGGGCTTGGTTCTAAGAGCAATCGAGTCCGAACGTAGGCAGGTGCTGCGAGGTTGCGAAATTCAGGTTCCACTTCGACGTGAATGGGTTTGAATGCGCCATTGAGTTTGGTTTTTGCCTGCGAAAGGCGAAAGACAACGATACGGGGATCTTCTTTTTGACGTTGGCCAGGTAATTCCAAAACATCTGCTCCCAGTCGTGCCGTTAAAAATGCACGAACGGGAACATTGCCAGAACCTTTGACTTCAACTTTGAGAGGAACTCTGTAACTCAGCAGAAGATCTTCATCATCCCATTGTTCGGAAAGTTTGAGAATCGGAACCTCTGCATTTTCAAAAACAACAGGCTTCGGCCAATAGGAAGTTTTGACGGGTGGGCCAGATGGGTTATCGAAGGTCCATTCCATTCTGTGATTTTCCGTAAGATCGGCGGGTCCCTGCAGTCTGGCCCAAGGTTGATAAGACTCCGGCGAGGGGTCACCCGGTTCTAGAAATGGAAACACGGCTTGCGCTTGATACACGTTGATTTCCAAGCGCAATTTTCCCGGTTCGGTTTCTCTCAGAGCATAGCTGTAAGGATAAAATGAATGGAGATGTTTCCAACTGATGGCTTGCCCAGAATAAGGTTCGAATCTGGACACCTGCTTCAGGTCAGCCATTAAAGCTGCGGAGATATCAAAAGTTCCTGCTGGATTTTCGATAAAAGCATATATTCCTTCGTCGGCGATGGCTCGAAACGACGGTCTTCGCGGTGGGATGTTCACTCCGACATATTCACCTTTGGTCATAGATTCGAACCAAATTTCAAATTCAGAATTTTTGAATTTGGTCATTTGCGCGTGACCGTTTGACAACTTGAAAGTGGAGGTCTGAGCATCAACGAAGGTTTTGATTTTGGCCGCCATATCATTCACGGCAGATTTGTTTTCTTTGGCACCTAGCTTATGACCGAACTCGTGAATCATGATTTGAATGGCATCCGCAAAACTCATCTTTGTCGCGGGCTGATTGATGAGGGTTTGATTTACAAAGATGGGATCGTTGGGGGCGGAGGAGGTGACAGCCGTTCGCGCTGGTGGTCCATCTTCCAAAAAAATCTTTTGATCTGAAATAAACTCTAAGCGAGCTTTAATCGGTGTGCGGACCGTCTGACTTCGCTCTAAACTGGAACCGAATTCATAATAAAAAATTCCGTAGTGAGCCTGGCCTTCGACACCTTCTAGATGCACCTGATTTTCCAGAAGCCATTGGTAAGTTCTGGCGGATCTGGCGATTTCTATCACACCTAAAAACATCTCTCGTTCCTCCTCAGAAAGAGAGTTCATGAATGAGGACTCCATTCCCGCCATGGTCATGATGTGACCAGTGCTCGAAAACGCGCGTTTAAAAATGGCCTCGCGGGTCGTGATTGGCTCCAGTCCGTGTCCCTTTGGAACAGACAGGATTGTCCAAACGAAAGCGGCGAAAATCAAAAAAATGCGAATCTCAAGACGAGACAAGTGACATCTTTCTTCAAAGGTTGAAATGAAATCTCTATTTCAATCAATTCAATCAATTCAATCAATTTGCAAGTCGGTGGCCACTTGACATGGGCTGAGTCTTCCTGAGTTGGGTTTGCGGCCGGCTGATGCCCTCCCAGACAGAAATTGGCCATACAGGCGATAAAGCCGTTGGCATCTCAAATTGATCGCTTTTCGCTGGTTATGGCGACTCCGACGTCGGAGTTGTCTAAGGGGAGGTCAAATCGCGATGTAAAAATGAAATCCGCACCCTATCCAGAAATTCCGTTTTTCACCACTCGGAAAGGGGGGGGGCGCCATCGGGGAGCGTGACGTCATGAGGCAGAATTCCAAACGAATTTGGCTCCTCAAATTTGATTTTCACTTGGCCCATCGGCGAATTTGCAATCCAAGAGTGGTCAGATATTTCAAATTTTGATTGGCAAAGCTTCTTTGCCATTTGGGCAATTTCTCTGGATTCCTGCAATTGCGGTGACGAAAACGGCAACTTCACTTTGAACTCCGACGTCGGAGTCGGAGTTCGTGCTGACGCAAAATGTATCTAAGTGCTTGTTCAAATTGTGAATTTTGGATATTTGAGGGACGATTACTTTCGCGAGGTGGCTGCGTGCCGCGAACGATAAGGTGAATCGAGCCTGAGATGAAAATTCTACTCGCGAATTTTTAGACACTTGGGTGCAACACCAAGTTCAGTGATAGTCGGGTTCCAATCAGAGTTCAGATAGACCTGGATTCGTGATCGACTCATCGATCATTTTTCGGAGGAGTTGTATGCTCAATTTAAAAGGTTTTTCTGTCATCGCGTCTGTTCTGATTCTCGTTCCGCCCACGATGGCTTCCGGGCCAGCAAGCAATCTGGATCAGTTGGTCGGAACTTACACTTTAGTTGGCGCAGTCGTTGGCAAGTGCAATGAGGATATTGAGGTTGAGAGGAACATCTGCCGACTCGATAACGAATTTATCGAAAGAGGACTCCTAATTTCTGGGTTGCCACGCGGAACTGGCAGATATGTATTTTCTGGATGTGAATTTAACCAAGGACCAATTGAGCGAGAGTACACAAAAAACACTGGAGGAGCTGCCGGTCCTGGTTGGGAAGTTCCTTATCGATTGGAAAAAGAAGGTAGCTTTGATGGAACCAATATCTCTTACAAAGAACATGAATATAAACGCGGGGCCATATCTATTTGGTCTTGGTTTCCCGGATTGGTTCTCGAGCGCCAGCTAGATCTCGTTGGAACTTTCGACGGGGCGAATCTGTCATTCAAGGTGAACACTGAATATGACGAGACCGCCTGCGTATATAAGCGAAAAAATTAATTCAGATTTGGAGTGAGCAGATCTTACCGAGCACATTGGACGTAGAAAGCCGGTGTGCGAGTTTTTTTGGAATGTGGTTGAAAAAAGAGTCGCATTCGAATCCAAGTTCGAAGTCCCACGGGCTGTCGCCCGCCTCCCATCTCAGCAAGCCACTTTTTCGTGAGAAGTGAGTTTGCAAAGGTGTCCCACTCAAATTGCACAGAGACTGCGAGTTTCTAAATCGTTTGTTCTTTCTCGCTTACCGGCCCTCGGAATCCGCGACGAAGGAATTCCCATCGGACAGACGGGTTCTGAAATTGCGATTGAGAACTCTGATGTGACGTTAGCTCAAGGAAATCTGACCAGTCTGCCATTATCTCAAGACGTAGGTCCAGAGGGCGATGTAGTGAGGGACTTCATTTGACTGATGGCATGGTTTCAATAAAGAATTTTTCCATGGCCAAAAACATAGAGGTTCTTTTTCCAACTTATGTTTACAGAAGTTCGCTTGCAGGTTCCCGACGACTGAACTCTCGTCTTGAAGGTGAAATCATTGGCATGCTCGACCATGACAAAGTGGGTTTGAAGTGGAGTCGAGGTCACTACCGGAAGGGATACACCTCTTTCGGATCCTCTCAACAGCTCCACAAAACCTCCGAAACCTTTTCAGAACTCATGACACAAATACGTCCACATGTTGACAAGTTTCTCAAACAGCTGCGTTGGCAGATCGCACCTCAGGAGTTGCAAGTCTCCAATTGCTGGGCCAATGCCATGGGTAGAGGATCTCGGCACCCCATGCACACACATCCTCGATGCATGATCAGCGGGGTCTATTACATAAATGCACCGAAAGGTTCAGCTCCCTTCGTGGTTGAGGATCCTCGAACAGATTTCTATATGGCCGTTCCGATGCGAGCAGCGGGAGCTCCTCGTCGTGACCAACGGCAGGTCGCTTTGCAGCCTCGAGCTGGCGATTTGATTCTGTTTGAAAGTTGGTTAAAACACGAAGTTCCAGAGCATTTTGCAAAGGAACCGCGCTTGAGTGTGGCTTTCAATTTCAGCGAGCTCATGACGGAGGTGACGCCGGATTCAGCTTTAGACAGCCAGTCGAAAGTTCGTCGGTTGCGTCACAAGCGTGTCCTCAACGACTCTTCCCTCTGACATTTTCACCAGCCGTGTGCCCGCCTGGGCATCTTCCGGATTGTGCGTGACCATGACGATGGTGCTTCCATTGGTCTGGTGAAGTTCTTGCAGCAAGGCCAAGATCTCGCGCCGGCTTTTGCTATCTAGGGCCCCCGCAGGTTCATCAGCTAAAATCAACTTAGGCTGTTTCACAAGAGCTCGAGCGATGGCCACCCTCTGTTTTTGACCGCCGGACAGCTGCCTTGGGT
>CALCCV010000559.1 GCA_937900305.1 uncultured Pseudobdellovibrionaceae bacterium
GCGCTATCTTTCTACGCTGCTCGCTGAGGTGGAGCGAACCAAGGCGCAGGGACTGGTGGTCAGCTCCGTGGACGAAGCTTATTTGCAGAGAGTGAGTGAGCTGGGTGCTTTTTAAAATTCCGAAGCGGGATGATTCGCTCTTTCATTTTGGCGAGGCCGCGCACAAGCACCATGGCGCCGAGCATTTGAATTTGCTCGTCTGGAATATTTATAAAGGCAAAATGGGTCCGCAATGGCGGGAAGACTTTCGCGGGCTCGCCGCTGACAAAGATTTGATTTTTGTGCAAGAAGCGCTCTTTCCAGAGCACAAAGAATTTTTTGAAAGTCAGATGCCCGGCTGGCATTGGAGTTTTGCTCCTAGTTTTCAGTACCGTTTTTCTTTGCGATCAACCGGCGTGGTGATGGGATCTCGCATTCACCCCCACAGTTTTGATTTTCATCGCCACAGCGAAAAAGAATTTTTAGTGGGAACTCCGAAGATGACGCTGCACCACCGATATCTCTTGGGGGAGTCGCACACGTTTTCGGTGGTCAACACCCACTCCGTGAATTTTACATCCCACCAAAATTATTTTTCTCAGTGGCAATCCGTCGAAAAATTTTTTCACCTTGAAAAATCAGGGCCGTTGATTGTGGCGGGAGATTTTAACACCTGGAACACAACCCGGTGGTTGTATCTGTTGAATTTTTTGGGCCAGCACGGGTTGGAGCCAGTGATTCTTGACGACGATCCGCGGGTGCTCAAGTTGGATCATGTTTTTTTTCGCCACTGCACTGTTGAAAAAGCGAGCATTCGCAAAGAGATTCGGTCCTCTGATCACTGGCCGATGGAAGTGCGCCTGCGCCTGACGGACCGTCTCTAAGAACCTCATTTTATTGACAACTTTGCTCAATCCTTTGTACGCATGGGTCTTCGCATTTCAATTCAGTTTTTCAATCTTAGTTCAAGGAGACTCTCAACTATGGATTATCTTTTGTTACCGGTGATCGCGGGTGCGGTTGGCCTGGTGTTGGCTTTGGCTCTTTATTTTCGCGTGAAAGCGCAACCGGTTGGCAACGAAACGATGAATCGCATCGCGGGATACATCCGCGAAGGCTCGATGGCCTTCTTGGTGCGCGAGTACAAAGTGCTGGCGATCTATGCGGTGGTGGTCGCGGTCATCTTGGGTGTGTCTTTGGGCTGGACCTCGGCGATGTGTTTTGTTCTGGGCGCGGTGCTGAGTTTGTTAGCAGGGTTTTTTGGGATGAAGGCCGCGACCTACGCCAACGTTCGCACCACTCAAGCTGCCTTTTTAGGCTCTAAGCCGAATGCACTTTTGATCGCTCTCGATGGCGGCGCCGTGATGGGCCTCTCGGTGGCGGGTTTAGGTTTGATGGGTCTGGGAGTGCTCTTTCTCCTTTTCAAAGAATCAGCGGAAATCGGGACAGTGATGCACTCTTTTGCGGTTGGCGCATCGTCAATTGCTCTGTTTGCTCGAATCGGTGGCGGGATTTACACGAAGGCCGCCGACGTGGGAGCCGACATCGCCGGAAAAGTCATCGAAGGAATTCCTGAAGATGATCCTCGCAATCCAGGGGTGATTGCGGACAACGTGGGTGACAACGTTGGCGACGTGGCTGGAATGGGCGCTGACATTTATGAATCCATGGTTGCAGCGATTGTCTCTGCGATGGCGATTGCGTTGACCATCCCTAGTTCGATTTTACCAAAACTTCTCGATGATGGGACCGACTCGCGAGCTACGGCGATCTTTTTGCCACTCATTCTTTCCACATTGGGCCTGGCGATTTCGGTCGTTGTGATTTTATTGACTCGATTTTTGAAAGGTTCAAAGCCCGCAACTGTTTTGCGAAACGCTCTGATTTTTCCGCCCATCATTTTGACGATCGTGACCTACATTGCCTTGCCGATTTTAGGGATTAATCAAAATGTCACTTGGGCTCTCGCGGCGGGGGCCATCGGTGGTGCGCTGATTGGTTTGGTCACTGAGTACTACACGGCCGCTCGACCCATTCGTTTGGTGGCCGAAGCTGCGCTCACCGGTCCTGGTACGGGCGTGATTCGTGGTCTCGCGGTAGGGATGGAGTCCGTGGCGATTCCAATGTTGATCGTTGTGGTTGCGGCCTATGTCGCCGATCGCGTCTTGGGTCTTTATGGAATTTCACTTGCCGCGGTTGGAATGCTGGCGGGAACTGCAGTTGTGATGACTGTGGATGCTTATGGCCCCATCGCCGACAACGCGGGTGGAATTTCTGAAATGTCTGGTTTGGGCAAAGACGTTCGCAATATCACCGATGAACTCGACTCTGTTGGCAATACGACGGCTGCGATTGGTAAGGGTTTTGCGATCGGGTCTGCGATTTTGACGGTGGTGGCTCTGTTCTCGGCCTTCAATATGGAAGTGAATCACATCCGTGAAAAGGCCGGCATGGCTGCAATGTCTCTCGATTTGACATCAGCCAACGTTCTCATCGGAATTTTATTGGGTTCAATTCTTCCGTTCTTGGTGGGTTCTACGACAATGACGGCGGTTGGTCGTGCAGCTGGAAAAATTGTGATGGAGATTGGTCGCCAATTTCGTGAAATTCCTGGTCTCATCAAAGGGGAAGCCGAACCTCAGCCTGCAAAGATTGTCGACATTGCAACTAGCGCGGCTCTTCTGGAAATGATTTTGCCAGGGATGATTGCGATTGTTGCTCCTATCGCCGTGGGATTTTTGTTGGGCCCACAAGCCCTCGCCGGTTTGTTAGCCGGCGGTCTTGCTGTTGGAGCGACCATGTCTCTCTTCATGGCTAACGCCGGTGGAGCTTGGGACAACGCTAAAAAATACATCGAAAAAGGTGGTTTGCCTGGTCACCCCAAAGGCTCCGAGGCCCACAAGGCCGCAGTGGTTGGTGACACCGTCGGCGATCCCTTCAAAGACACTTCCGGTCCCGGTGTTGCGATTCTGATCAAAGTGATGAGCGTAGTTTCACTTTTGATTGCGCAATTGATTGCGACTTTTTAGAAGAACTTTCGCCGCAAGCTTGCTGCTTGCGGCCCGTTTTATGGGCCGTTTAAACTGGAACATTTTCGTGTTGATACCTTGAGATCGGTTTTGGGATTTGGTTGGGTCCATAGGCGAT
>CALCCV010000560.1 GCA_937900305.1 uncultured Pseudobdellovibrionaceae bacterium
AAGAGAGTGTGTCATTGCTAATTAGCTTCCCGGAAAAAATTACACTGAAAACAGTAAAACTATTGATAACTATAGAACTTTTTTTGTATTTCTGCCACCGCAAAAATCACTACCATGGCCTTTAACGGGGCCTTGTTGAAGCTGGATTGGTTTGGAATGCTGCGTAGCAGGGGGCGCGCAGCTCAAAAAGCATCTACTGTTCAGCAGAAAGACCATCATAGTCCGATTCCTGTCTTTTATGCGAAAGTCCCAGCTTCTTGCGTTGATAAAAGAACGATCTACGACTCATGCCGGTGACTTGATGAAACTCTGTAAACTGCTGCGAAACTTTCATTCCTGATTGACCCAGAATTTTCAGCACGTCCACGCTCGATTTGACGGCAACACCTTTGAGGAGTGCAGGTGCAACACCTGGAATTGCACTTTCCAAAAGCTCCTGCCACGATTCCGGCTCATTTTCCGCAATTTCAACGCCCATTTCCAGGGTGCGCAGGCTGATTGGGCATCTTGCACCCGACTGTGCATACTCACGGGCCTTTGCACCGAGAAACTTCGCGACTTGTACCGCGCAATAAGTGCTCGCGAAGTGGCCTGATTTCGCAGCAGAGAGAAGGAGGTCCGCAACCTGATCTGCTGACAAGCGGATGTTGTATTGCAAGGAGCGGTTAATAAATGCTTTGGCTTGCGGGGTGTCGGGAAGAAAATTGGTGAGTACGATGACCTTCCCGTGAAATTCAAACGATGGAACAGCCACCTTTTCAGATGTGGAAGTCCACGTCACCACCCGCTTGCCACCTTTGGTAACTCCTGGCCAAGTCGCAGCGTTCAGGATGGACAATGCTTGCGCGTTGTAAAACAGACCTGCGGTATCGTCGATTACGCAAATGTCACTGGGAAAGTTAGAGAGGTGGTTGTAGAGTGCAAGAGGGGTCGAGTATGCACCAAGCATCCGATAGTTGGTGCCAAGGTCACTCAAAAACTGGCGCGTTGTATGGGTCTTTGCCCACCCAGGAGCCCCCGAGATACACAGTAAATGGAACTTCTCACTGAGTATCAGGATCTCGATAAATTTCTTGATGTCATTCAAATAGTCCATCAGTAAACCCGTTGCGCAAAGTGCAATGCACTTTGTACCTAAACAACCGGAGAAACTAGGATCGGCAAAAAGCCAATCAGCTCTTTCGGAACCATGCGCACCCCCAACAGAGCGCACCTCTCGCGGATATCGCGTTCTTCAAAATGACCCGTCACCAGGACAGCTTGATCTTGAATTGAAAGCTCTTCGATAACATCAAGACCGTTTTTGCTCTGGTGATTTAGTTGGTAGTCGCAAAGGTAAAGAGTGTCTTTCGGCGCTTTGCCTGACATTTGCCACGCCAGCACTTCATCGGCACGAGAGAACTTCAAAAGAGAAATAGGACTCTTGCTGACGCTCTTGAATCTGTTCGCCCAAGTTTGTTGAATGGAACTGTCATCGTCCAGAACAACCACCGTCGTATTCTCATTGACGGCGAGCTGTGGCACAAACCATTCCGGTGTTTCCGCACGCGGCAGAATCACGCTTACTGTCGTACCTTCATTTTCCTTTGACTCAATTTTCAGTTCTCCACCTGATGCCTTCGCTGTCTCTTTCGCATGAAAGAGGCCGAGTCCACGACCATTTGGCTTATCGAAAGTAGCTCCACGCCTTCCAAGCTGGAGAAGTCTAGTATCAGAAATTCCCTTACCGTTATCGACAACGGAAATGATCACTTTGTCGGTATCTGAAGATACATTCACCGCGATCTGCCCTGAGCCTTCGACGGCCTCGACCGCGTTGTTGATGAGGTTCGACAGCATCCTCTTAAACTCTGTCGGCTGAACTTTCACGAACAAGCCGTAAGATTCCTTGGATGGATGATCTGAGATTTCTACTCTGGCCATGCTGCGGTACTCGGCGCGACGTTCAGCCACCGCGATGTCGATCAAATTGGAAAGGAGCTGCACCGTCGGTTGCTCGCCGGAAGAGGTTGTTGCTCCTTTTGTAGGAGCTGAAGCGGCCTCACACTTTCTACCAATCAAACTGTTCGCAATGTCACGGATGGTTGATACGGCGTTTCGGATTAGGCGCAGTCTTTCAGGAGGAACCTGTTTTAGGGTTTCAGTTACTTGTAAGAGGGTTGCAAGCGGCGATTTCAAGTCGTGAGCGACTTGCTGGGCAGCGCGAACAAAAGCCTGTTCCCTTTGTAGCTCGACGAGGCTTTCAAGATACGGTTTGAGGAACCATCTATTGCAGGCATAGAACCACACCGTCAGAACGAGAATAATAACGCAGATCGCCGGAAAAAATGTTTCAAAGATCAGCGACCAAATGCCGCCGCGATAAAAGTGATAGGGATCAGACAGGGTGGTGTAGAGATACCCTTTCAAAGTTGAACCGACAAAGATTGGCGTCATGTAGATATTGCGCTTCGTACTGTCATCGAAACGCAGAACGTGTTTTATCTCTGCGGGATTTTGCGCCTGTTGCGTAAATTCGCGCAGATCAGTAGGTGCCGCGCAGTTTTTTTCAGATAAGCCGCTTCGAGAATGGTAAAGACAGGCACCAGATTCATCGGCTAAATAAAGCTCATACTCCGCATCGCCAAGCTGAGAAGCTATCCCCGCCACGCGGACGGCGATAGATTCGAGATTTCGAGTCCACATTTCTTCGCCGATGATGGTTTGCTGGAACTGAAAGAACTGGAGAACCTGTCTCTGTGCGATGCCGATTCTCTGTATTTCCTTTGAGACGAAAGTGTAAGTAAAGATCCCCGCAGTGACGCAGAGGCAGAGCACGATAACGACCAATGATCCCCCGATGAATGCACTGATAAGGCTCTTGGGATCTTTCAGATGTAAATGACGCGATTTCATTTCAACGTCGCCTCGTATTGAATTCCATCCTTACTGATCCGATAAAGGTAAAGATCCTTTCGGGGGGAGTTGTCTTCGCCGAACGAAAAGCTATCGGTAGTTACAAGCGAGACACCGCTAGTCTTCTTCAGCTCCTTTCTAATGTCTTCGCCGCTATTTGGGTCTTTGGCTCTGGACATAGCGCCAAAGAGAATCCATGCCGTATCGAATGCGACCGCTGACCATGCTTCA
>CALCCV010000561.1 GCA_937900305.1 uncultured Pseudobdellovibrionaceae bacterium
AAGACACTCTTTCCCTACACGACGCTCTTCCGATCTGCACGGGTGATCAGGACTTCAGATTGAAAAGCCTTGTTTTCGTTGCTCTCTTCTTTACCGGCTTCGATCTTTAATTCTTGCAAAAGCCCCTTCACCTCTTCGGCAAAAGAAGGTGCGCTAGACGCAAGAGTTAATATCACGACGGTTGAAAGAAGAGACTGGGTTTTCAAGCTAATTTCCTCCCACCAGGGTGATCATTTTCAATTGGGGAAATCCGGCCATCGAGGCCGTATAAAATATTTTGCGTAAAGTTTGATAGGGCAGATCACCGTCAGCCTGAAGTAAAACTCGACCTTTGGTGCGATCGCTGTCGGGCAGGGTCTTGTTGTAGGCTTCAAGTTGGTCAAACAAAGGTTTGATGAAATTTGTATCTTTGGGGTCAATGGCTGAGGTCGGGATGTTTAAGTCTGTCATGGCAAACAAAACTTTGTCGTCAATCTTGAACTGACTTTTTCCGACGATCAGCTTGATTCCCGCAATTGGATTTCTGGTCGAGTCACTGACGGGCATATTCACGTCCTTTTCGGGAATGATTTGAACATCATCCGTCGAGTAGGTCTGCAATAGAAATACGAGGAGAATGGTGAACATATCTGTCATTGATGTGATGTTCAGGGTGAATGTGGAATTCTTTTTTACGGGGCCAGACATGCGTTTTTTGTAGCCCATTTAGCCCTCCATCATGTTTGCGAATACGATTTCTGGAAACATAAAATCGGTGGTGACGTCTTTGCCCTGTTTGGCATCAAATACGGGATAAACATTTTTGATATCACGCGATTTGCGGGCCTCATCCATGACTTTGACGATTTCTTTGTAGGAGACTTCAGCGTCGGGTCTCACTTCGATTTTAAAAACTTTTGGATTCAAAGTTTTTACTTCAACTAATTTGTTGTGGATGGCCTTTAAGTCGAAGGCGCCATTTGAGGCGGGCACCCGCAGAATTTTTTCGTCAGACCCTTTTGTCACTTTGACTTCCAGTGTGCGATCTTTCAGAGGCAAAATTTCAATTTTGGCGAGGATCTCGTCTTTGTTTGGCTTTTCTTGCTCTTCGATGGCCGCTTGCACCACTTGGGGCAGATCTGATTCAATCATCATCACTTGCACGAAGGCCGAAGAAACTAACAGAACCGGCACAAGTTTCACCATCACCGCGAGCAATGGCGCAAGATCCAATTCGAACTCGGATCCGTACTCAATGTGAGGTCTTATTTTTCGTCCCATGACTTATTGCCTTTCCGTTTGGAAATCAGTAACGCTAAACAACACTAAGATTCGCGCACGGCCTTGGGCGGAGGAGTTGAAACCCCGCGATGATTTTCTGGAAAAACCACGTTGCGGGTGATGTTTGGTACGTGACCTGAAGTCAGTAGCTCTGATAGGCGCGATGTCTTTTCGTGCAGCTGTTCAATCAGAAAATTTTGTCGAGAGGTCAAAAACGAAAAGAAAACCATGGCTGGAATGGCCACCACCAGTCCAAGTGCTGTGGTGTACATCGACACCGAAATACCATTGGCCAGTAAAGCTTGCTTTAAGGCGGGGTCTGCCTGTGCAACCGCTTGGAACGAAATGATCAGACCGTGGATGGTGCCAAGAAGGCCCATCAAAGTCGAAACGTTCGCCAACATCGAGAGGTAGTGAAGCTTTTTATTGAAGAGGGGAAGGTTTTCAGACAGCGCGATGTCGTGCGCTTGAAAGATAGTGTCGTCGTCGCGATCCGATTTTTCCAAAATGGTTTTGAAGGCTCTGGCGAGTGGTTTTGTTTCCATCTGTGAGCAGAGCATGACGGCTTCATCGACACGTTTCGATAAAACTAAACTTTGAACTCGATTGAAGAACTCATCCGTGTTCAAATTGTATTTGAAGTACAATGCCTTGGTTCGTTCAATCGTCAATCCGACAACGGCGATTCCAACAGATAGGATGGCCCATCCGACCACACCGGAGTCATTCATAAATTTTAAAAATTCCATCATACTTGCCTCCCGGGGCTTTAAACAATTCAAGTTCAAATACTTAGTTCTTTTAAATGCTCTTCAACTTGCCCAAAAAACTGACGCTACTTTTTCACTTTACTTGCTGCTTCGACCAACTCGTTGAGCAAGCGCAGACCTTGAGGCTGAACTTGCAGAAATTTGATTGCGTAGTGCAGACCTGAACGAACGGTCAGCTTCTTTTCGGAAAAATTCTTACGAAGCACTTCTGCACTGGCATTAAAAGAATTTTGCAAATCTTTGCTGCTGCGGAAGTGGAGTGTGAGTCGGTGACCTGGTTGAAGCAAAGGGTCTTCTAGAAAGACCAAAGCCCCGTTTGCCCCGAGGTCGACGGTGTAGCCAGTGAAAAATCTTTCGTCATTGTGACCGAAAAGTTCGACTTTCTTAGAAACTCGCGGAGATTTGCGGGGTTTGAAAGCCTGGGCGATTTCTTTGTCGTGTTGAAGGAGGCGCAAGAGTCGATCTTTGGAAAAATCTTCGACCTTGGCCAAAGGGGTCCAGGCTTCCATGTGGCCGGACCATATATAATTGTAATCAAACAGCTCGCCATTTTGGAGCATGCGAATCATCTCAAGATAGGAGTGCGGACCAGACTCCTGGTCGCCAATGAGTACCCACCATTCTGTTGTCTTCGACTGATCTATTGCTTCCATTCCTGTTTCCCTTAGTCAGCTTCAGATCAGTCCTAGATCCGAACCTTAATCACTCGTTGCGAATAAATTTAGAGCTTCACCGATGTTGGATCGTAGGCCACTCGCACACCCGCGCCGTTAGCGGGAATCGCGGTTCCGTGGAAGATCACTTGGTTGCCGACAGAGTCGTAGGTCCAACCGTTTGTGGCGTCATTCACCACCTCATGTTCGTCCACAAAAACTTTGATCGAGCTCACAATGGGATCTCGATTCAGTTTGAAAACACTGGTTAACTCAAGAATCTTATCGGATAAAAATGATAAAGATTCAGAGAAATCGCTACAAATACTGGCTTTTGTGCCACCGGTGGCTTCCACCATTTCTATATATCGTTGTGAAATTTTTCGTGCACCACTGGACAAAGACACCCGACAAACGTCGTCGAGGATGGCGATGGCGCTCACAGAATAGCTACGAAGGGCGGGGTAGCTGCCGGTGGTCCTGTCTAAAAAATCAACGTAATGTGCGATATTGAAAAGTCGTGGATCCTCGTAGTTCTCCGTCGATGTCATTGTGCCCGGTGGATCTGTTTGAGAGAAATCGTCTTCGTCACTCACGATGATGATCGAAAGATAGGCGTCGGCTCGACGAAAGCCGGAGTCAGTGTTGATGCCAAGAACTGGATCCAGCGCAGCTTCGAAACTTTGAAATGCTCGCTCGTCACCCGAGCCTTTGATTCCTTGTTTCACATTTTTTTGAAACGTGGGAATTAAATTTGGCGTTGTCGGATCGATGACAAATATTCCTGAATGTGTGGTGCCCGCCCCGTCGCGAAGCTTGGCCCAGTTTGCGTTGTCATCAAAATAGAATTTGTAAGCATCGGTGGCGATGACACCAATGTGGAAGTCGTAGTTGTAGGTTTGAAACCGCTCGATAAATTTTCCGAAGTAGTCGGCCAGTTTCGTTTGCGAGGTGTTCATTGAGCCAGAGTTATCAATGACCCAGAGAAAATCCACTTTGCGTTGTTGGATATCTGCAGTTTGCTTGTAGAGCTCCGCCTCCGGCAATGTCGAAAAGGAGTCGACAGATTTGCTACATCCCATCGAGATGGTCATCAGGGCAGCAAGTATCAGTCTTTGTGTGTCCATAGTTCTAACCTCTTTGTAAGAACGATCCGCATTTGAGGGCTTTCGTTAATACGATGTTAGCGGACTGGTGCACAGAAGCGAGTTTGAGCCTAACCAATTGAATCGCCCCGCACTTTGCGGAATCGATCCTGTCTTGAGACGGGGTAGGTCTTTGAAATCATTCACATCAAGGTTTTATTTGAGCCGAAAAGATTGCGACAGCTGCTAAAAACTTATTCACTTCAAAGGCCTAGAGTGGTGTTGGAATGGGACGGTGAAAATGCACTGCCATTTTAGCGAAAAACTTTTGGTCGAAACAACCTAAGTCGTTCAAATCTTAGGAAACTTCTTCGCGATTTTTTGAGGTTGCGTCTGCTTGATTTGCTGCCATAGTTTTTCTTTTTGATCTCTCGGAAGAGCTAAAAAAGGATCTTCACCACAACTGACTTCGATCATTTTCCGAAACCGTTTCACAAATTTTTCATTGGCCGCTCGCAGGCTCGCCTCGGGGTCAAAGTGCAGATGGCGCGCCACCTGCGCCAGCGAGAACAGAAGATCTCCGAACTCCTCTCTCATTTCCTCTGAAGGACCGTCCGAATCCTTCGGCGTCTGCTGTCCCCACGCCTCTTCAAATTCGGCGAGCTCTTCTTTCACTTTGGTGAAAACCGCTTTGGCTTCTGTCCAATCAAAATCCATCTTCTGCGCCTTGTGGCCAATTTTTGTGGCTCGTTGGAGAGCGGGCAGAGCGGCGGGAATCTCCATGATTCGGGTGGTTGAATGTTCTCTGGCTTTTTGAATTTCCCACTGGGCCACGACTTCGGCGGACGAGTTGATTCGGGTGCCACCAAAAACATGGGGATGCCGTCGCCGCAATTTATCAGCTTGTTCACGAGCCACGTCGGCCAAATTGAAACGCCCCTCTTCGGCGGCGAGCTGACTGTGCAAAACAATTTGAAACAAAACATCACCGAGCTCCTCACGCACATTGTTGTCGTCACCTCTCTCAATGGCCTCGACCAACTCAAAAACCTCTTCGAGTGCGTACGGTGTCAATGTCAGAGCGGTTTGCTCTTTGTCCCAAGGGCAGCCTTCAGGACCTCGCAGTTGAGCCACCACATCTCGCAGATCTTTCATAGCAAGGCTCAAGGGGTCTGGTGGCAAAGAGTTTAGGGAGTCGTGATTTGAAGACTTCATGATCTATGGCTAGCTTGCGATCCGGGGTTTTGTCTATCTCTGTCGCTAGCACGCGTAGGGGATGATGTCCCCTACCTTGTCTTTGTCGAATCAAGGGAGTAGACCTGGCCAGAGCCTAGGTCCTTTTTTTACCATTGGCCCATGGCGCTCAGTGATTTTTGACCCAGATGAAGTTAGAGTGATAAAGCAGATGAATAGCAGGAAATCGGACTCTAAAAAACACGAAGTTGCGAATGGTCGAAATTCCCTGGATGGCGGAAATGGCAGCAGCTTTCGCAAATTTGCAGAGCAACTGGAAGTGGACAAGTCGTGGTGGCTTCGCTTTTTACTTTTTCTCGAGACCAATTGGTTTTTACGGCGGGGCGGACTGGTCTTTATTTTTTCTATTTTGCTGTCGGTATTGGTGTTTTTTCAGATCGATATTGCCCGCCACTACCAAGTTGGTGAAGTCGCAAAGAGCGATATCCTTTCGCCGATAACCATCGAATTTGATGATCATGCTGCGACGCTGGAGAAGCGCTTGAAGGCCGAGGCCGCCGTTCCGGTGGTTTTTGATTTTGATACGTCAATTTATGATCGTCTCGCGGTGAGTGTATACAAGGCTTTTCGCAATATGCGCATTCGCTTGCGTGACGGCGGGACCTCCCTTGAGATTGCCAAGACTCAGTTTGAAAAAGATTTGGGAGTGACACTCAATCAAGATCTTTTCGACTGGTTGGTCGATCACAAGTTTTCGGCCAAAATTGAAAACGTGCTCGTGCGCAATGCGGAGTTTTGGTACGACAAAAAAATGGCCGTCGATGTGAACCGAACCATTCCCGGCAACCAAGACGAAGTGATTGCTCGCGTTGTTCACCGCGCCGGAGTGGGCAAAGAATTTAAAATCCACAAGCGAGATATTTTAGATCTCAATGAGGCCGAGCTCTTCCAATGGGATCTCACTGGCGATGATGTTCTTTTTCCTGAAGGTCAAAAGACCTATCTCATCGGCCTGTCCCGCGCTTTAAT
>CALCCV010000562.1 GCA_937900305.1 uncultured Pseudobdellovibrionaceae bacterium
CAATGTAGCTGGGGTTGGCTGACTTTCCAAAAACACCGCGACTGAAGCTGACCGTATTCCAAACTTTTTCAAACATATCGCTCGTGAGTTCCTGGGGAACCAAACCAATCTTGCTCCTCGCCGCTCGAAATTCCTTGATGATGTCATGCCCGTCTGCAGTGATCACCCCGTTTGAAGGATTCACGATACCACAGATGATATTGATCAAGGTTGTTTTGCCGGCTCCATTTGGTCCCAGCAGCGCAAAAATTTCTCCCCGCCGAATTTGCAAGTTGATGTCTTTGAGAGCGGCAAGACCGGATGCATAGACCTTGTTGAGGTTTGAGACTGAAATCACATTGGGTGTTAGGTTGGCGTTTGTCTGAATATCCATGGTATCGATTGCCCCCTCAATTAAGAGGATTATGACTCTAAATTGGAAGAGTCATCAAGGTGTTCTGTTGAAATGTGACGAGGAAAGGGTTGTTAATATCTGAGCTCCGTCTTAAGATTTGGGCTGAAACTATCAAGTGTACTAAATCGGATATCTAAAAATGAAACTTCGTTTATTTTTTGTCAGTGTTTTGGCAGGAATTTTTGCCGGAGTCGCGGCCGCGATTTTTTTATTTGCGTTGGCCATGGTGACAGACATCCGAGATCAAAATTCAAATTGGCTGTGGGGTCTTCCTGTCGTTGGGTTTTTGATTGGTTGGATTTATCACCACTTCGGCAAAGAAGCGAATCTGGGATCCACTTTGATTTTGGATGAAATTCACAATCCTCGTCAACCTGTTCCTTTGCGAATGGCCCCACTGATCTACGCGGGCACGATCCTCACTCATCTTTGTGGCGGCTCAGCGGGACGTGAAGGGACGGCTGTTCAACTCGGAGCCAGTTTGACAGATCAACTCGCCCATTTTTTTAAAGTTGATGCGCTTGAGCGGCGAAATCTGTTGATGGCTGGAATGGGAGCTGGATTCGGAGCTGCCATCGGAGCTCCTATCGCCGGAGTGATTTTCGGAATGGAAGTGGTGACAGTTGCCCGACTCAACTTTTCGGCGTGGCGCGAGTGTTTGGTGGCTTCACTTGTGGCATACGGCACGACAGTTTGGATGCATGTGCCACACACTGATTATGGTGATATCTCAATTCCCGAGTTCAGTTTAGGCACGGTCGTCATTGTCGCGGTTTCAGGTATTTTATTTGGTCTGACAGCCAGGTCCTTTGTTGGTTTGACTCACGTTGTGGAGCATTTCCAGAAAAAATGGATTTCCTATCCTCCGCTTCGACCTTTGGTCGGTGGACTCGCTTTGATCGGTTTGTTTGCTTGGGAGGGAAGCTATCGATATGCGGGTCTAGGTCTGCCAATCATCCAAGAAGCTCTTCGCAAACCGAGTGAATGGAGAGATTCATTTTTGAAAATGATTTTTACGGCGTTGACGATTGGTTCTGGATTCAAAGGGGGTGAATTTATTCCTTTGGTTTTCATAGGCGCGACTCTGGGCAGTGCCCTCGATTTTATTTGGCCTCAACAGTTTTCACTGTTGGCGGCGGCGGGTTTCGCAGCAGTGTTTGGAGCTGCCGCAAATACGCCCGTCGCTTGCACAATCATGGCGAGCGAAATTTTTGGTGCGGAAGTTGGAGCCTATGTCGCACTCGCCAGTTTGGTGAGTTATCATTTTTCCGGCGCCCATGGGATTTATCGGGGTCAAAGAATTTATAAGCCGAAACACAGGCGATTGATGAGTCTTTTGCTGCGTGGAGAATAAATGTCGGAAGTCTTGACACGATTCTGTGAAGTTAGCGAGTATGGAAATCACTTTTCGCAGATCGGAAAACCAAATGAGTGTTCATCAGCAAGTTATGAATGGTATGACCGAAATGGCCGCTGCTTTTGCAGCCGGTGGTTTGCAACTTCAGTTGCCGCCGGCTTCAAATCAAGCGATAGGGACTGAATACATTCAGATTGAACTTGGAAAGAGCTTGTCTGCAAAAATTCCCTTTGATGCGCGATTTACAAATCCTTTGAAAATGTATCAAGGCGGTTTTTTGTGCGCAGCCCTCGATGAAGTTTTTGGTCCATTGTCTTACATAGCTGCAGGTAAACCGGTCGTGACCGTTGAGTTGAGCACCACCTTCATTCGCCCATTCACAGCGGCAGACGAATATGTTGTGATCAAGGCCGAGATTGTGGCCCTCACTAAATCATTGGTCATCATGTGTGCTGAAGTGAAATCAAAGGAAGGCAAGCTGATAGCCACGTCCAAGAGCCACTCTCTCATTAAAGCAGATAGCCCAAAGACCTAAAGAAGTACCAAAAAAAAAGAAATACCAAAGAAATGATGATGTCCGAAAACAGCCAGACTTCTGCCAAACTCTTTGTTAGATATGGGGCATGAAGAGGGATGATATCTACTTTGAAGCTCTACGGACCCGTGATCATCGATTTGATGGTAAATTTTTTGTCGGAGTGAAAACAACCGGCATTTATTGCCGCCCGATTTGTCCCGCTCGACCAAAACGAGAAAATGTTGAATTTTACTCCAGTGCAATCGCAGCTGAAAAAGCGGGCTATAGACCCTGCTTGCGATGCCGACCTGAGAGTGCGCCGATGTCGCCCGCATGGATTGGCAAGTCCGCAGTTGTTCGGCGCGCCGTTAAGATTTTATACAGTCACGAAGTTTTGGAGTTCGACGAAGATCGATTTGCGGCGCAATTTGGCGTTACGGCTCGCCATCTGCGCCGCCTGTTTGTTGCCGAGTTGGGGAAAACTCCTAAGCAGCTCTCTTTTGAAAATCGACTCAATCTTTCAAGAAAGTTGATCACCGAAACCCTGCTGCCAATTTCTGAAGCCGCGTTTGCATCCGGATTTAAATCCATTCGTCGCTTCAATGACGCCTTCAAAGATCGCTTCAAAAAGAAGCCCAGTGAAATTCGTCGCCACAAGATCGCCGCGAGTGCTGGTGTCACGATCTCTCTCCCCTATCGCCCACCATATGATTTTCCCGGATTGTTGGCGTTCTATCGATCGCATCGCATTGGTGATTTAGAGTGGTTCACCGACACTGAAATGCATCGGATCGTTTGCTTTAACGGTCAAGTGGGCCAGGTTGTCATCTCTGATGAACCAGGTAAGGCCAGTTTGAAAGTTACAATTGATGTTCCTGAGTCCTCAATGATTTATCCGGTGATTGCGAAAGTCAGAAGTGCCTTTGACCTTGGTTCAGACCCGGTGGCCATCGCGAACGCCCTGGAAGTTGATCCAAAGGTAAAGGCATTGCTAAAAAAATATTTGGGTGTTCGATTGCCTTCGGGTTGGGACCCTTTTGAAGTGGCCGTCTCCACAATACTTGGTCAGTTGGTGAGCGTTGATCAGGGGCGGCGGTTGGTGAATGATCTGATTCAACTTTTGGGAGAAGAAACAAAGTTCACAATGCAAAACCGAAAAATTAAAACATTTCCATCTCCGGCAGCGATTGCTTCGTCATCTCTCGAGGATTTACGAACTACTTCGAGTCGCAAAGGGGCCCTCATTGAATTTGCTAAGTTGGTTCGGG
>CALCCV010000563.1 GCA_937900305.1 uncultured Pseudobdellovibrionaceae bacterium
GGGAGCGTCGGTTGATGACATCGAGATGTGGATCAATCAAGGTGATGCCAAAGCGCTTTCTGCCTTACCAAAGGTGGGCAAAAAAACGGCCGAACAAATGATTTTGACCCTCAAGGGAAAACTCGTCGTCATCGAAGCGAAGATCGATGCGCCCCGAGCTCCAGATCTGTCGCAAGAAAAACGAACGATTGCTTCGGCTTTGCTCAACTTGGGTTTTCGCCCTCAGCGAGTGGAAGAGTTCGTTAAAAGTCTGCCGGAGGACATCACACTTGAGCAAGGCGTGCGCCGCGGCCTCGTGGCTCTGGCCCAGTCTGTAGAGTTGTAACTTGGAATTAGAGGGTGGAGTTGAAATGGAACGAGTGATTGAAAGCACTGCTAACGACACCGAAAAAAAATTCGAGAATGAATTGCGCCCGCGTAAGCTCACAGAGTTTGTCGGCCAGGCGGATTTGAAAGAAAAGATCATCATCTTTGCGAAAGCGGCAAAGGGCCGTGGTGAGGCTTTGGATCACGCACTTCTGTGCGGCCCGCCGGGCTTAGGCAAAACGACCATGGCTCGAATCATCGCGGAAGAGATGAACGTTGAATGTCGAATGGCTGCGGGGCCCGCCATTGAAAAAAAAGGGGATCTCGCCGGCTTGCTCACGGGTCTCAAACCATTTTCAGTTTTATTCATTGATGAAATTCATCGCTTGAATCGGACGATCGAAGAGTATCTGTACACCGCCATGGAAGATTTTTACATCGACATCATTGCGGGCGATGGCCTCGGTGCGCGCTCGATGAAATTTCAGTTGGTGCCGTTCACTCTGGTGGGAGCCACGACGCGCGCAGGTTTATTGAACGCCCCTTTTCGCGATCGTTTCGGTATCGTTGAGCGGTTGCAGTTTTACAACCGTCAAGAGCTGGAACAAATTTGCCATCGGTCGGCCCGAATTTTAGATGTGGAAATGACAGAGCCAGGCGCCCTTGAGATCGCTCGGCGATCCCGAGGAACTCCGCGGATCTGCAATCGTCTGCTGAAGCGTGTGCGCGATTATGCTCAAGTTATGGGGCAAGGAATTGTCACCGAAGAGCTCGCCAAATATGCGCTCGACAAATTGGGTGTCGACGAAATGGGCCTCGACCAAATGGATCTCAAAATTCTGCGCCTCTTGCTCGACAAATACGGCGGTGGTCCTGCCGGAATCGAAACGATTTCGGCGGCTCTCAGCGAAGAGAAAGACACCATCGAAGAGGTCTACGAGCCCTTTCTATTGCAAGAGGGACTTTTGCAAAAAACACAAAGGGGCCGCGTCCTTACCGAGTTCGCCAAAGGATATCTCGACCGGCATCGCTCAGACAGCGTCTGAGAGTTCTCGGAGAGCGTCTGACATAGATTCTCCTTGTCAGAGCCAATAGCTTTGGATAAGCCGATTGAGATTTTCCACTTTAAAATCTTCTCAACGACTTTTCGTTTCCGAGGTGCTTATGAAAATTTCTAGATTTTTTATCGGTCCAGCTCTGTTGTCTATCACGGTCCTTTTCCAGCCAGTTTTGCTTTCGGCGCAAGAAGTGGGGACCTCGATCGCTGACTACGGAATTAAAAACGAGGACTTCCCAATTCGCTATGGTCTCGTGCCCTTTCTCGCCGCTGAAGGCGGATACATGTCGCGAAGCTCGATTTTGGCGACCGAGGGTGTGCCGACCACATTGAAATTGCTATTGTCGGGTTATTTCGCCGAAGGCCAAGGTGTTTTGGACTTAGGGGTCGGCCGGATGAATCAAAAATTTTCACAATCTTTGATTGACAATGAAACCCTCGTCTCCGACGTCATGGAAGTGGGGCTTCGGTTTCAAGCGGCTAACCGATGGCAATTTGGTTTGGTCGGCAACACATTTTTTGATCGCGGCGAGCGTTTTGCCGCCAACCAAGCTGATGTTCAGTTTGCGGGTTTGGCGATTCATAAAGAATTTAATCTCTCGGCCAATTGGGTGGCTCGTGCTGGTGTAAAAGTCATGAATGACGTGAACATCGACGACGCCGACGTTCAGATAGCGGCGCTGGATTTGCAAATTGGTTGGAACTTTTCAAAAACAAATCAGGGCGATGAGTCTCCGTACCTGCGCAATGGCGACGAAGTGACGGTTTTGGATCTCGAGCCAACGGACGGCGCAATCCCAACGGCTTCAGAGTCCGACTTTGATCTGGAACAAACGGCGGCCGTTGTGCCCGCTCCCGCGGTTCTTCCCGCGGCCGTGACTTCGACAGTTCTCGATAAGAGCTCGATTTTGACGTTTGCCTCTGGTTCGCGCGAAGTACCGCAAAGTCATCACGAGAAATTAGCCAAACTCGGAGCTTTGCTTGAGCAGAATCAAAATCTCTTCGAACGTGTGGAATTGATTGGTCATGCCGACAAGACTGGCCCCACAGAAGTGAACGAAATGATTTCAGTTGAACGCGCCCAGAGCGTTCGCGAAGTTTTGGCGCAAGCGGGTCTTGCCAACGAAAAAATCTCGATTGTGGGCCGTGGCGATCTTGAGCCACTGATCCAATCCGTCTGGCCCCACGACTTGCAAGCCAATCGACGAGTCGAAATTCGCTTCTATGGAGTGAAAGACATGGCTCGCTTGGAGTCGCTGATGGGCACCTTAGAGTAGTTCTCAGTCGTCTGATTTTGTGGGATTGATGTTGTCTACTTCTTGAGATTTTTTAAAAATTTTGATTCGAAGGCATGGGGAAAAAGTTCCGCAAATGAAAATGTTTTTACATTTGGTCCTTGGTGAGTGGCGATGTGAATTTTTAGATCGGGTCCGGCAAACTCTGACAAAACTTGGCGGCACATTCCACAGGGCGGCCAGGCTTTTTCGCCGGGACTCACGACACAGATTTCCACAATGCGTGTTTTTTTAGATTGAGAGATCGCTTTGAAAATCGCGACTCGCTCGGCGCAAATGGTGGCTCCATAACTGGAATTTTCAATATTGCAGCCGCTGAAGATGTCGCCGTGGTTGGTGAGCAGGGCCGCACCGATGTGTGCGTGGCTGTAGGGCGCGTGGGCCAGTTTGGCTGCGCGACGAGCTTCCTGAACGAGTTTTTTTTTCAGTTGCTGATCTTTTTTCTGATCGCTCATGATGCCTCCGCCTTCTGCTGGGGACCGAGTTAGGGAACAACGAATCCTTTGGTGACTAGGTAATTGATCAACCGAATGAGGGGCAGCCCCTGGATGGCCGAAAAGTCTTCGCTCTGAATTTTTTCAAACAGAGTCAGTCCCCGGCGCTCGATTTTGTAAGAGCCAGCGCAGTCCAAGGGTTGATCCACCACAACGTAGCGTTCAATTTGCGCAGCGGTGAGCGGACGCATTTGCATCTCCGTGACGTCGACCCAAGCCCAAGTCTCGCGCGCCGAATGAACGGCCACAGCTGTGATGATTTGGTGAGTGCGACCTTGCATCATTGATAGCTGTTCCTGCGCCCGTTCGGCAGTGTGGGGCTTTCCGAAAATTTTTTCCTCTAGAGCCACGACTTGATCGCTGCCGATGATCCAGCCACCTTGGTCGCTCAAAGACTGGGCCTTGGCGATGGCTAAGCCGCGCGCCAGTTGTTGAGGATCTCGAACCGTGGCTTTCAATTCATTTTCATCAACCTTGGGGTTGGCAGTCGCAAACGAAAGCCCCGTGCGGCTGAGAAGCTCGTGGCGATAGACCGATGTACTTGCGAGAGTCAGATGGTGCGCCATCCTTCGAGTGAATGATTGATGGGTGAATGTGTCAACCCGTGTTTTTTGCTGCAATTGGGCATAGAAGGACGCATGTCGAAAAAGACCGCATTGCCAGACGTGCAAATCGAAACACAGGACCGACATCAAGTCCCACTCGCTTGGGTGGGAATGGATAAAATTCCGCTGCAAGTTCAGATTCCTTTCGCGGGCCAAGATCTTTTGGTTTTTGCTGAGGGGCGCGCGCAAGTGAGCCTGGATAAAAAAGAAGCGCGCGGCATCCACATGTCGCGGCTCTATGAAACGCTCGAGCGCGATTTATTTTTAAAGCCGATCAGCCTCGCGGGCCTGGCGGAAGTGACACGGAGCTTTTTGGAAAGTCATGAAGGGCTCTCGCTGCGGGCCCGAGTGCGGGTGCAATTTGTCGTTCCCATTTCGCGTGAAACTTTGAAATCGGGGCGAATGACCCATAGAGAGTTTCCGATTGAACTCATTGTCACCAGTTCGACGGTCGCGTCGGCGAGATCGGAAGAGCACACGTCTGAACTCCAG
>CALCCV010000564.1 GCA_937900305.1 uncultured Pseudobdellovibrionaceae bacterium
GGAGGAGATACGCAATTTTTTGAACGGCGTAAAGCGGAGTAACGAGCTTGAAGCGGACATGGAAAGAATCGAAAGTAAACTTTTAGAACTCGAAAAACAAAAGCTCTTTTTTGAAAATATCAAAGTGAAAACTCAAAGCGACCTCGAGGACAGTTAGCAATTCTTAACCGCCCCAGAGTGGAAATTAGTTTGACCGATTTCTAAGGGCCTCGAAGACTTAAAAAACCTCAACGCGAGAAAATTGCAAAACAAACCGGGAAAGCCTGACGGGAAAGACAAACACATATGGTGCAAAGCTTTGACTCAAATTCTCAAGCGCTACCTTCCAGCAAATGGCCACGGGGGCATTGGTATCCGCTCATGACATCGGCGGAAATAAAGGCTCAAAGGCTTTATTCATTCACACGGTTAGATTTAAAACTCGTGGCCTGGCGAAATCTGCACGGCGAAGTTTGTGTCCTGGAAAATCGCTGTCCACATCGATCTGCCGAACTGAGCTTGGGGCGCTGGAGTGAAGGCAACATTGAGTGCGGATACCATGGGATGCAATTCGATGGCAGCGGAACCTGCCAACAAATTCCTCTCAACGGTTGGCAAGGTCCGCGATGTGCGACGCTAAAAGCACAAAGTTTTGTGGTGCAAGAGATTTTTGGTGTGATTTGGCTGTGGTGGGGAGAGGCCGCAGAGCAAAAAAAACTGCCTTGGTTTGAGTCTTTGAAAGACGAAAATTCTGAGCGAAATCGAGTCCGTGACTACGTCGAGATTCAACGATCGAGTGACTGCAACTTCTTCCGATTTATGGAAGCCAATTTAGATTTCGGTCATTTCCACTTCGTGCACAGTTTTTTTAAAAAAACGGACGAATTAGGATCTCTCGCCAAAAATTTTTCAGCCAAAACGACGGACCTCCTCATTCAGCTCAAAGGAGAGTTGGGCCGCGAGGGATCTCCTCGCTTTTCAAAAGTCTGGGCCGACGTTCTTTTTCCGAATTTGGCGGCCTACGAAACTCCTCATGCCGACCCCGAAAAGCGCCTCCCTCTGGTGGTCCTCGCTTCACCGGTTGATGCTAAAACAACTTGGTTTGTCGTTCGAATTTACCTTACTCGATCTTGGCTCAATCCCATAATAAAAATATATCTAAAATATTTTTTCTTTGGGGTGATTTTTAAATTGCTCCACCGTCAAGATCTTCGCCTCCTGCGCACTCAGTCGGCCACAAACCATGGTCTTCCGCGACAAGAACACCTGGTTTGTGAGGCTGACGTTGGCGTGGCTCATTACCACCGGCTGCTGCGTAGATCTTTGGCCTCCGCCTCCGAAAAAGCGCCCGCGACCACGGCGCGATTGGTGGCGAAGGAGCACGATTGGGTTTAAAATTGAGCCAAACACTTTATGGAATCGACTGGGATCAAGTGATGCCCGCCCAATATTCAAGTCGCCTCCGTGCGAGTCCGATTTCATTTTCACAATATGCAAACTATCTCGTGTCCCAATTGGCTGCGCCGAGTGCATCCAACGCGCGTGGCGGGACCAACGCTCCCAGCGCTCCGAATGCAACGACGCCACCTTCCCCCGATTTCAATATTCGCAGCAAGTACTATCAGGAGTGCGTCGACACCTTTGGTTTTTTTGAAGGCGATCAAGTTTGTGGGGTTTTCGCTGGCAACCCTGTGGATTGGGAAACCTACTATTTCCGCTATTGTCACGTCACTCCGACCCACCGCGGTCTCGGCTTGCCGGCATGGTTTTATGCTTGGTTGATTTCGCAACTTCAAAACTCTGGAGTGACAAAAATTCAAACCGAAACATCGCCGACGAATGGCGCCAGTATTCGCACGCTTTCAAATCTCAAATTTGTAGTGACCGGCAATGCTTTGTCACAGCAGTTCGGAAGCCTTCTTAAATTTACTAGATTTTGCTCGCTTCAAGAGGAAGCGGCATTTGTTGAGAAGTTTTGTTATCCATAAAACCGGCTCCCGGAGCCCAAATTACAAGGAGGATCTAATGAAAAAATATGCACTTTTGACTTTCTAATTGGTATTTTTAGAGCGCCAGCAAATAGCAGGCGCTCTTTGAGACAACGACAATCACATCGCGAAAAATCGCATTCAGACAAGTCACATTCTAAAAAATCACCCTACGATCGTGCACCTTGATCATGCACCTCACGGAGACATTATGAATTCATTGGCCATAAAAAACTCAGTTGCAAATGCAATCAGCCAAATTAAAGATGTGGGACTTTTGCAGGTTCTCAAAACTCGACCGCTTGAAATTTCGGAGCTGCAATCCTATTTAGCGAATATCTACTACATCCTTTTGCAAACACAACCTTGCTTGCAGTTAGCGGTGGGTGCCGCGAATCTTCAGGGCGCCGAAGATTTAGGCCAATATTACCATGATAAAATCGAAGAAGAGCAGGGCCACCACAAGTGGTGCGAAGAAGACCTCAAAAAATTATTGGGTGATCACTATCGCTGGAGTGAAGTGGAAGTTTTGGACTCCACTCGAGCATTGATGAATTTTCAGAAAAAATCCATTGTCCGTCGACCCTTGGTCTATCTGGGGTACATGACTTTGGCTGAACAAATGACCGTTGAGCTTGGACCCGCCGTGATTGCCAGTCTGAAACGCCGCTCAACCGAAAATCAAACTGAAGTCAGCGTGAGCTGTATTTCGAATCACATCGAACTCGACAAGGAGCACGTTAGCGACGACTATCTCATGATGGAAAAATTCATTCAAAGTCGTGAAGACGAAATCGAAATCGTTGAGCATGTGATTCAATCCACAGAATTTATCAAAGCTTTTTTCACCGAGGTTATTGAACATGCTAGATCAAAAAATCGAAACGAACTTCCCAACCCGTACGCCCCTTCTGCCAACCAACTGGCAGATCATTGAATCCGTTGATGAGGTCATTGAAATTGAATCGCGCTCGATTCAGCGATGTGGACTAACGGCCCAAAGCGCCGGCCGAGTGATCTCGGCCGCGGCAGCCGATTTTGCACAAACCAACTCGATGACCGCGGCTCGGTGTCGCTATGAATTGCTCGAGCGCATTGCGATCATCGAAGCCATGGCCACACCACAAAGTCGTCCAACCTACGACATTTACGGTCGCACATTGGCTGCACGGAGTTTTGACGAAACCTTTGCCACGAGTTCCGAACCCGCCCTGTGGCAATTTGCAAAGTCCAGCGGCGTAGCGGCAGGATCCAATTTTTCAGACTGCGCCCGCCGGGCAGCGGCTGAGCTCACTGAGCGCGATCAACTTCTGCGTCACTGGTATGAAAATCAAAGTCCCCGACACTTGAGTCCTGAGTGTGTGAAGCCACTTTCATTTCTAAGTGAAAAGTATGAGCTGAGTGCCCATCTTTTCGCCGAAACGCCCTTTGTTGTGACGGCCATCTTTGGATTTCCCAAATCGGCGGAGCTGCCTCTCATCTTCGGATTTAGCGCCGCGGATTCCTTGGCGCAGTCAGTGATAAAAAGCACGACTGAATTTTTGCAGCGATTGGCCTTTTTGTACGGGGAACCTCTCCCGACGGCCTCGCCAGAAATAGCGCCAGATCGGAAGAGCGTC
>CALCCV010000565.1 GCA_937900305.1 uncultured Pseudobdellovibrionaceae bacterium
GAGCTCGCCGCGCGATTGAGAAGTAAAATCTATTCGATATAAGTTGCTTCGTGGCCGCCAACCCTTGGACATTTTCTCATCCATGCGATAGTCAAACTCGGGCCGAGGCAGCTATTGATGTTCACTCATAGGTAGGTGCAAGGGCCGAACCACCAAAATAGTTCTCCATAACTTGACCGCGAGCTTCAACGATTTGTTTCACTTCTGTGACGTGGGGAACTAAATCACGACAAGTGCGATTGCGGTGATCTGCAATGGTCACCTGGCCAGAGATAGCACCCAATCCCTCCACTTGCTGAGCTGTGATGATTTGGCTGCCGCAGCTCTCTTCAATGCTGATGATTTCATAATTCATTTGATACATCGGTTGCAAAGTGCAATCGCGACTGGGGCATTCTTTTTTCAATAGATGGATGGTTACTTTTTTAGTCAAAGGATTCACTGCCAAAGTTCCTTGGTCTGCAGAAACCATCAATGGACTCGTACGCACTTCCGTCAATGAAGCGACTTGAGTGAAGTGGGCTGGATTTACGCGGCCAAAAGCTGTTGAGCTCAAAACGGTGATTGAAGACAAGATGATTGCTGTGATTGAGATAGATTTCATAGACGTTCCCCTTTTTAAATCATTCGATTCGGTTATTAAATTAATACATCTGGATCATCATTCGCAGAATTTACTTACGAAGAGCGGCTCTTCAATAGATATGCCACACTGTCCGCTAGAAGTTGGATCCTGAAGTGGCTTCTAAAGCCACTTCAGTGCGAATTTTAAGGATTTTCAAAAGACAGTTCCAATATGGGATTCAACATTTTGAAATGACGGTGCCAGTGTGCAGCCATTCTTTGGGGCTCCATCCTTTCGTTGAGCATTGTTGAACCCGCTTTCGTCGTAGTAAGCCGCGCAACGATTTCACATCTATCGGTCTGCGTTCGCAGAGCTAGATAACTCACGCTGGGTGGCGAGTCCCTCTGCCAAGAGGCGATTCACAATTTCGAGTTTGTAGTCGGCCTGGTCTCGCGGAAGAGTTCCTTGGGAAACTCTGGATTCAAGCTCACCAATTTTATTTCTCAGTTGATCGATCAATAATAGGTTGGTTGTGAGAAGGCCTTGCCTGGATGTCGAGAGGCTCTCTTTAAAGGTGCTCATGTCAAAATTTTCGCGGACGCAATCTAAACTCGCGTTTTCTCCGCAACGCTCTTCTAAGCGATTTTTTTCCGAAAGCATCTGACGGCTGTCTTCTATAGTATGGTATCCAAAATAACCTAACACTGATATGTCCAAAACGATGCTCACTCGCCAGGCCCACACGCCAATTTTTGCAAACCAAGAAATCAAAGGTATTGGCACCAAGTTCCAGCTACCTACGGCCAGTGCCGAGCCCGCTGAATTGGCGGTCACCACGTAAGAGGTAAAACTCGACTGAGAATTAGGATCATTCGGAAAACATTTTTTTATTGCATTTTTGTAACCGGAAGAGCTTAACAAGGCTAACTCAGATTTCGTATAGTCGGCTGAAGAAAACGTTAGCGAATTCATGAGCGATTCGTGCCGAATCGAGGTTAGAATTTCGGTGAATTTGTCAGAGGGGAAATACCCCGCTCGCAAGCGGTCTGACAATAGTGTATTTCCTTCTAAGTCATCTGAAGTTAAGCTGTGACAAGCTTCATAGGTCGCTTCATAGATTGCCACCGTGTTTGAAGTTGTTGAAGAAGCCAACGCGAAATCAATCGCAGAAAATAACGTTAAAGTAAAAGTTAAACTTAACGCCAAAAGCGGCCCCGTTAAAAAATAAATAATATTTTTCAACATCATAGATCTTTGATTGTCTCTGCGGCCTCTTGGTGCTGAATGACGATTTGTAACGATTCTATTAAAGCCTCATAAGACGCTATCATTTCTTCAAGTTCGGTTTTATGGACCTGAACAAAAGTTTGGAGCCACTTGGTTGCGAGTCCGCTGATTACAATCAGAGCCGCTCCACCGATCTGAATCCGTGTTCCAATCTTTGTTTGGCGCGCTTCTTTTTGCATCGCAGCTTCCAATTGCTTTTTAGATCTCTCAAGGTCGGAGTGATAGGCACTTGATTTCGGTTCGGAGTCGGCGAACTTAGAATCTTCATACGCGAATTCGGCCGCCCGCTGAACTGCGTTTTTATTGATCTGCTTTTCAATGGCCGTCCACGCGAGACTCAGTGTCCCGATGGCCGCCAACGAAATGCCGACGGTCATTTCCCTATCTTGTTTGTCATTCAGCTCAGTCAATTGTTTTTGAAGATCTTGAGAGGTCTCTATCAGCTCGAGGAGAAAGGTCCTTTGAAGCTCTAGATCGCATTCGGCGCCCTCGTGGCAAGGATCCTGTGGGGTATCGCCAAATACGAAGTTGGGGGAAGACAGAGGTATTAAAAAACTGAGCAACACCAAAATATTTCGCGTTGAGCTTCGCATGGAGATCTCCTGACTGAATTGTCGACTCTAAGAGATGCAAATGGGAGTCCCGCTGGACGAGCGTTTTAGGGGATTTCCGTGGCCCGTTTTCTTCCATGGGCCTCTTCTGCGAAGCCTGATGTTTAGATTTTTGACGGAAGAAGTGAAAGGGGCGACATTTAGGAAGCCTGCTCCCAACTTATGAGAGTGTCGGGTGTCGATCTGGAGTCGTGATTTCTAGGAGGTCTCCCCCAGTTTCAGAAAGTGAAGCCCCAACCATCGGTTCTAGGAGGAAGGTTTTATAGTTTCGATAGTTCTAGAGAGAAATCATTTCAGTGGTTTCATTCCTTCAAGCATTATCAACAGCTTGTGACTAAAATGTGCGGCTGTTAGCAATCTATCGGACGATGCTCGACACAAGTAGAGTAGAGAATTTCGGCTAGTTTGATTAAGTTTGAGACGAATTTTCCGATAGATTTCCTATGTTTGATTTCGAAGATGATTTAAAATTGGCCTTTCTCGATGAGGCTCAGTCGCTTTTAGACGAAACCGAGGCCGCATTCATTTCGCTCGACGAAGGAGATCGATCACCAGAGCTGATCGACAAGATTTTTCGTCTGGCTCATAATTTCAAAGGCTCGGCGAAAACCGTGGGTTTGGTCCATCTTTCTAATTTTGGCCATTTGTTTGAAGAAGTACTAACGCAATTGAAAAAAGGTGCACTCACGCCCGAAAAGGCGGTTTGCACGGTCCTGCTGACGACCCTTGACAATTTCAAAGCTTACGTGGCTGGACTTAAGGTCGATCTGACTTATGTCCATGATGTTAGCGAGATCTCTTTGAAACTTAACGCTCTTAAAGATGGAACTTCGGCCGTTGCCGCGATGGCGGTTGCTCCTCCGGAGATTGAAGTTGGCGAGTCGCGAGCTGAGGTGGAGCCAGCAGAATTAGCCAAAGCTAAAGAGGTTGCTAATTTTCAAGCAGAGCCCCTCATCGAAACGCGGGTCAAAGCAGTGGAGGAAGAAACCCTAAAGGTTGGTCGCAAAAAACTGGATACGTTATTAAATTTGATTGGTGAGTTGGTCGTCAACCAAAGTATGGTGGCTGGCTTTCGAGACCAAAATGATTTGCAAAATCCAATGGCCATTCAAACTTTAAACGTCATGGAAAAAATTGTTTTAGATATCCAAGGCATTTCGACAGCTTTACGGATGACACCGATCAGTCCTCTGTTTCAAAAGTTGAAACGAATTGCGAGAGACGCTGGTCAAAATCTGGAAAAGACAATTCAGTTCGTGACCGAAGGCGAGCATGTCGAAGTTGACAAGATAGTTTTGGAAAAAATATCGGATCCCCTCACTCACTTGGTTCGCAATGCCGTCGATCATGGAATTGAAACCGACAGCGAACGCATGGCGTGTGGAAAGTCTGCGAAATCCATCGTCACCTTGAGTTCGGTGCAAAAAGAAGATCGAATCGTCATTACTCTCAGTGACAATGGACGCGGAATGAATCCCCAAAAGCTGATTGCCAAGGCGGTCGAAAAGGGTCTGATACCGGCCAATGAAAAATTGTCGGATGAGCAGGCTTATTCGCTCATTTTTAAGCCTGGATTTTCAACCAAAGAGCAAGTCACGGATATGTCGGGCCGAGGAGTAGGCATGGATGTGGTGCAAACGGCTATCAGTGCCTTGCATGGTCACATTTCTATTGCAACCAAGTTCGGAGAAGGAACGCAATTTACGATTTCCCTTCCGTTATCAATGTCGATCATCGCGGGAATGTTAGTCGGAATTGATCAAAAAAAATATGTAGTTCCTATTTCTCAGCTGGTAGAAACGGTAGAGTTGAATCATTTTCGAATTGAAAGTTCAACGGGTCGGGGCCAAATGTTTAAACTTCGCGAAGATGTAATCCCACTCTATTCTTTGCCCCGGTTGCTACACCCATCTATCTTTGCGGCGAATGAATTCGGAGCTGTGCGGGAAAGTTCGCATCGGCCAGCCCTGATCACGGCACTCAACGGCAAAAAATTTGCGTTTGAGATTGATCAGATATTTGGGCAACAGCAGATTGTTCTAAAGAAATTAGGTTATGAAATTCAAGAACTGCCAGGAATTGTGGCCGGTGCCATTTTGAATACGGGTGAACCTGGTTTCGTCCTCAATTTGGCGGATTTTTTGCACGAAGGGAGCGCCAGTGAAGCCGCTTAGTTCCTCACAAAAGGCTTTGAGCGATGCATTTGCGAGTGCCGAAGAAAATGCTTTGAGTTTTATTATTTTTAAAATTGGTGGAGAGATCTATGGCACGCCTCTTTTGACCACCAGGGAAGTTATTCGTCATCGCGAAATCAAGCCGACTCCCTATATGGTGCCGCACTTCAAGGGAGTGATCAATTTGCGAGGGCAAATTGTCAGCGTCATTGATCTGCGGATAAAATTTCAACTGCCTTGCGATGAATCTCAAAGTTTGATTTTAATTGTCGAAAGTGAGCACGGACTGCTTGGCGCTGTGGTCGACGACCTCGTGAGTGTGGAAACAATTCAGCAGACACAGATCGATCAGACCGCTTCTATCGAAACAAAAGTTCCAGTGGAGTTTTTTCTTGGCATCGCGAAATTGGAAGACCGTCTGGTAAATATGGTGGACATCTCTGGTTGTTTGTCATCGGAAGATTTGCGAGTGCTGGCGTCGTCGGCTTCTTGATTTAAGTTTTTAGTTTTTTGAAAAGGTAGGACTGTGTGAATATTCGACTTTCTTTTAGGATGAAATTACAACTGGTTTTGATTGCCGTAAGTCTGACGGCTGTTACTTTTTTTGTGCTGCAAGTGCAACAGTCTTCAGTTGCGGTCCGAGCAGGAAAAGTTTTGCAGTTAAAAACTGCCACTGAAGGATTGATGGACAAAATCGATCGGAATCTCTTTGAGCGCTACGGAGACGTACAAGCCTACGCCTTGTCAGAGTCCGCTCGCAGCGGAGATACTGAACGCATTGTTCATTTCATCAACGACATGATGGTGACTTACTCACCAATTTATGACTTGATGATTGTGACCAACGACAAAGGGATTGTTATTGGAGTTTCGACCAAAAATAAAAATGGAGAAGAAATTTTTTCGACGCCGTTGATTGGCGCAAATATGTCAAAAACAGCGTGGTTTAAAAAATCGATTTCAGGAGACCTCGAACCTGGTGTGTCTTTCGTGGAAGATTTGCACAACGATCCTTTGGTGGCAAAACTGGCTTCGACTAACGGTAGAGTTATGAATTTTTCGGCACCCATCCGAGATAAAGAGACTGGAAAAATTCTTGGTGTTTGGTCAAACAGGATGAGCTGGGTGGACGTTATTGAAGCCATCACGAAAGAAGAGGCCGAGAAATTAAAAAGTGAGCAGGTGGCTTTTTCGTTTCCTTATCTGATCAATGGGGCGGGAACGTATCTCTTTCATCCCAAGGGAGCCGAATTTGAATTGAAGAAAAAGGCGCCGGTGTCGCCGGTGGGAGCTTCGGAAACTTTACATTTTGAGACGGATGGATTTTCGGGTGAAGTTTTAGAAGCACATGCGAAATCAAAAGGGTATGCGACTTTTCCGGGAACGGGATGGGACGCGCGGATGCAGATTCCCGCAAGTGATCCACAAACCGAAGCAAATAGCAAAATGATAGGGCTAGCCCTCGGATTGATTTTTTTGGCGAACGTGCTGGCCTTTTGGATCATCCGTCGCATGAGTGGCTCCTTTGAGCGAGTTGTTGCCCAGATGACGAAAGAGTCCCAGGATTTGACTTTAGCGGCTGAACAAATCTCCTCAGCCTCGCAGAGACTATCGAGCGCCGCAACAGAACAGGCCGCTGCCATCGAAGAGACTGCGGCGAGCATGGAGGAAATTACATCGATGTTGGGCCAAACGACTCAAAATGCCGGACATTGCAAAGAGCTTTCTGATGAAGGGCAAGGAGAAGTCGAGCGTGGAAAAGAAGTCATCGGTAAAATGTCATCTGCGATGGAAGAAATTGCGACGGCAAATTCTAAACTTGATCGTTTGGTTGGATTGATCGAAGACATCAAAGAAAAAACGCGAATCATCAACGATATCGTTAGTGAAACTCGATTGCTTTCGTTCAATGCTTCTATCGAGGCTGCGCGAGCGGGAGTGCATGGCAAAGGTTTTGCGGTGGTGGCCGATGAAGTCGGAAAACTCGCTGCGATCAGCGGTAAAGCTGCGGGTGAAATTCGCAATTTGCTAGAGTCTTCGAAGCAGGAGGTGGTGCTGGTAGTGAAGGACACTCAAGAGCGCGTTCAACTGGGCAAGTCGATTTCGCACGAATGCGAAGTCGCATTTAACACAATGGGACAATCGTTTGAACGAGTGAATGAATTGGTTCGAACCATTGCCAACGCTTCGAAAGAACAAGAACTCGGAGTTAAACAAACCAATCGAGCCATGGCTGAAATGGACAAAGTTACCCAGAGCAACTCGCGTGGTGCTGAGTTTCTTTCGCAGCAGTCACATAAATTGTTTGCAGGCGCAGGCGTCTTGAATTCTTCCATCGAAGCCATTCGCAATATCGTTGTCGGTGCAAGCGATAGGTTCATCACAAAAGGACACAAATCTGCAGTGGAAGGATCTGAAGTTGCGGTAGCGCCTGCAGCTTCGTCCCATAGCTCCACGGCTGGCGCAGGAGCCGAACCGAGTGCCTTTGATGGGCCCGGAGTGAATGTCACTCGCGGTGATAGCCGTTGGAAGGATGTTGGCTAAGGTGACTAACCATGAATTCGCGAAAGCCCTATTGCTGACGGCGGATGATGCGAAGTCTTCGTCCCTGCTTTTGCAGTTGCAAGGACATCGGTATCAGGTTGTTTCGGTCGCGACTGTTGAAGACCTCAGACGCCGCCTCAAAGAGGAAACCATTACACTGGTTGTGGCCGAGTGCGATGGAGCTTTTCGATCTGTGTTGGGCGTCATCAAAGAGGCCGCTGACGCGGGTACGGGTGTGCATCTCACCCGGTGGTGCTTAGTTGGCGACGCTTCAGCAAATGTGCCAAAATCAGATCTTTTATTGTTGGGCGTGGTCGCGTTTTTGCCGCCAAGAGACAGTGAAGGGCGAGCTGATCAATTGGCCAAGGCCCTCGATCGACTCCGGATTAACTTTGCAGATCCTTTTCGCGAGGTGGTCGAAGTCTTAGAAGGTGTCACCGGCGTGCAGTTGGCAAAAGACAAACGTTCACTGGTAGATTCTCGATTGCAAAAACGGATGCATACCCTGGGGATCGAGACTCTATCGGACTATGCATCCTATTTTCATCGCCATCGTCGACAAGAAGTGGCCGAGGCAATTTCGCTGGTCACCACTCACACGACGGAATTTTTTCGAGAAGAGGCTCATTTTGATGAGTTGTTCGATACGATACTTCCTCGCCTGCTGCGGGGGCGAACTTCTGTTTCCATTTGGTCGGCGGCCTGTTCAACAGGGCAAGAGGTCTATTCTATCGCAATTGCGGTTTTGGAGTGTTGCGAGCATTTGAATCTGTTCGTGCCGAATCGACCTGCCATTCACATCTATGGTAGCGACATTGATCGCGCGGTGGTGCAAATCGCGCAAGAAGGAATTTACACTCGCGAGCAGATCGCCGGTGTGCCGAAGTCGCTGGTAGCAAAATACTTTGACGCCGGAGTCGGCGAACTCAGTGGATTTTTTAGGATCAAAGATGTCGTGCATAAACTTTGCGAATTTTGCACGACAAATCTTTTGACCGATGCTTTTTCTCACTCCGAGATCGATTTGGTTTTTTTGAGAAACACGATGATTTATTTCAAGCCTGACGATGTTTCAGAGATCGTGACAAAAGTTTCAAAGACACTCTGTTCGGACGGCCGGCTTTTTCTGGGGCATTCTGAATCACTCGCCGGCCTGGTCACTCCCTTTGTTAGCGAGGGAAATTCGATCTACGCGCTCAAGAGTGGACAAAAATTGGGTGGCGAAGCTCGTCATCGCCGTGCGAGCCCTGTTCATCATAATGATTTGATTTTAGTGGGTGCATCCACCGGTGGAGTCGAGGCGTTGCGCGTGGTGCTTGAAGCCTTTCGACCGGGGTGCCCTCCGATTCTGATTGTTCAGCACATTCCCGAAGTTTTTTCGGCGACCTTGGCTAAGCGATTGAATGAAACATGTTCAATAGAAGTGACAGAAGCTCGCGATGGAGAGCTAGCCCAGAGTTCTCACGCCTACATTGCTCCAGGCAACAAGCAGATGCGTTTGGTTCGCACGGGAAATAAAATTTATATCGAAATCAATGACGATCCGGCCGTGGGAAGACACAAACCATCTGTGGACTATCTTTTCAAATCTGCGAGCTCTTCCATCAAGAACTTGAGAGTTTCGGCGGCTCTTTTGACCGGAATGGGTGAAGACGGCGCCTTGGGACTTAACGATTTGCGTGTAGCCGGAGCGCACACCGTTGTTCAAGATGAAGCGACGTCGGTGGTTTTTGGGATGCCAGGAGCGGCGATTCGAATGGGAGCGGCGTTAGAGGTTTTGCCACTTCAAAAAATTGCCGAAGCTCTCCAACTTCCCAGTTTACGAAAGGCTAGCGCTTGATCGGCGTGTATTGCCATTTGTGACTAATGGATCCCGGTGAAAAAATGCGCAATCGAAAAACTTTCTTTCCGAATGTTTGAAATGGAATTTGAACGCACTCTTGGTTGAGCTTTTTGGCAAAGGCGTTCGCAGCGGAACTCGAGAGTCCCACCGGAAATGAA
This sequence comes from uncultured Pseudobdellovibrionaceae bacterium, assembly GCA_937900305.1. GTDB lineage: Bacteria > Bdellovibrionota > Bdellovibrionia > Bdellovibrionales > Bdellovibrionaceae > CALCCV01. The sequence continues at coordinate 9,183 of CALCCV010000565.1, forward strand.
GAAACCAAGCGAAGGCCTTGCATTTTCATCAGTGGATCGATAGTTCCGAAAGAAATATTCAATATCTCGCTGGTCACATCTTTGGCTAGATCGCTGCTGGGTTGCTCGCCCGGAAAAGTACCTTGGCAAAATTCTGTCGCTACATCTTGGGGAAGAGGTAAGACAATTTCATACGAGCTCGGAGCGCCTTGAAAGCGAATGAAGCCTACGACAAACGCTTCTTGTTCGCCAAACGCTGATGCCATCAAAGCTTCGCCCGCCTCGGCCTTCACGTGGGCGAACTCAATGATTGTTTTTTGAAAGGCTGTTTTGAAAATTTCTAGGATCTGAGTTTGGCCCAATAATTTTTCGGCAAAATCTTTGGCGCTGTCAGGCACGATTGCCGGCCTTTTTCAGAGCGGCTAAAAAATTCGGGACGGCAACTGGTTTTACCAGATACCCAGAGGCGCCTGCTTTGATGGCGTTCACCACTTCCTCTTTGTTTTTTTCTCCGGTCACCATAATCACCGGAAGTTTTTTAAACTCGTCGATTCCTCGAATTTTTTGCAAGAGTTCAAAGCCGGACATAATGGGCATGTGCCAGTCGGCGATCACCAATTCAAATGGGGGATGAGATCCCTTGATTTTGTTAAGGGCCGCTTGACCATCAGGTGATTCGTCCACATTGAAATATCCTGCGGTTGCCAAACAGTTCCTAGAGTATTTGCGAGACACCGGAGAGTCGTCGACCACCAAAATACGGGCTTCCTCGCGAAATCCGAATAGATCCAGTGTCGTTTTTTTTGCGAAGGCCACGTTGAACAGTGGAATTTCAAAACTGATTTCTCCGGCCTTCGTCGTGAATGTCATTTTGTAAGACTGATCCACGGTCAAATTCCGCCATCCCCCTAATTCCTCGCCTTCCTGAATAATGGCTGACTTCGGATCTACGGTAAATCCCGCCGCCTTGAGTTCGGGAGCCAATCCCATATAAAAGTGCTTCATGAGTTCGAATTCATGAGACTTCGCAGGTGGAGCTCCTTCTTCGACAACCTTTTTCGGAAGCAGGTTTGGCCACAAGGTCAAGGACGCCGGGTCCGAAATTCCGAGCGTATAAGTTCCAACAGACTTAGTGCTGTTGAACCTCAGTAATCCCAAATTCGTGACCGAATGAGAGTGAGTGACAATTTCTGGATCCTTGATGGTCACTTCCAGATTTTCGGGTTCCCCAGCTTTCTGCAAATAAGTTTGCAGAGACTTGGAGATTGCGATCACACCTTTTTTATTTCCGTCAAAAACCTCAGCTGAATTCATGTCGGGGCCTCTCGTTGATGAATGTCTCTTCGTCCATTTTTAATACCTTCAGAATTCAGTGACAAGTGAATGCTGAGGCTAGGCCGAAGTCTAGGTGTCAAGATAGTGTTGACGAAAAAATGGCATTCTCAAGTTAATTCTCAAAAAGAGTCGTTCGGAACAGCCTTATTGGCCACAGGCTTCCAAATGGTAAGAGAGGGATAGATAAGAATCAGTCACCTGCGTGAGATTTTGCCCGTGAGCCATCTGACTGGTAGAAACTCTGACGATGACTGAGTCGCCACAATTGGTGGAAATGTTCACGGGAGCGTTGAAATCGAATTGTCCGCTCCGACCGAATCTGCCACCTTTAGCAGATTCTTTCTGTTTGATTCCTCGAATTCCTGTGTAAAAAGTCTCGGTATTCCATGTGGCAAATGAATTGGCTCCCACAGAAAAATCTGCGACCCCTTCAATTCGATCGATCACCAATTTGAAATCAGGCGGTACTCTCACTGGAATTGCGACATTGCAAGCTTGCGAGCCGGCGCCGTCTGCATTTTCCAAATCGTTGAGGCTGACTAAAACTTGAGTCTGATCAAAAAGCTGAACGACATTCGAGCTCTTGCAGCCCTTCCCAGCCAGACTGACTTCGGGCTGCCAAGAAAAACGGTCGGCAGTGGCTAAAGATGACGCCAATAAAACGCCGGATACGACGAGCTGATTGAAAAAAAGTGATTTCATATTTTCTCTCCTTTGGGTGTGGCACCGGAATATCCGTTGCGCTTGTAAAGAGAGATAGCAGACCTCGATGAAAATTCCAAAAATCTTTGGTAAAAAGCGTACCTTCTAAATGGTACAGTTAAAATTTATAAGTTGAGTCTGTGGTGTTGT
>CALCCV010000566.1 GCA_937900305.1 uncultured Pseudobdellovibrionaceae bacterium
ATGATTTACGTCGCCTACCACAATTTATTTCTTCTCAATCATCCTGCGAAGTCAGCAAGTTGACTAACTAAGTATTTCAAAGATCCAAAGGAAAAAAGGGTTTTCTAACACCATTTTAGACACCGAAATCGGCCCCATGAGCCAATTTGAAAAATGAAAGTCGCTGAAATCAAAAAAACAGGTGCAAACAAGTCCGCCAGTTTTAGGGTTTTTTGGGATCTTTGTCGTTTGCTTTGGGCGCCCGTTGCAAAACATCCTTCAAACCTTTGCCGAATTCCAACATCGACTCATTAGGAGTTTTTTTCTGATCTTCCGAGAGAAACTCTTTGGTAAAGTTGGCGGTGTTAGCGGGTTTTCCGCCGCTGGCCGTGACGCCTTGATCGAGAATGGTCAAGGTTTTGTATAGATTCAATATGCGAGCCGATTTAGTTTTTGTGCGAAGCTGCGTGGTGGCGTCGCCAGTCGACAGAATGTATTTGCGAACATCTTCGGCGTCGAAAGATCGGCGGTGAGCCATGATTAGGGCGGCGGCACCCGAAACAAATGCCGTCGCTTGCGAGGTTCCAGTCATGTACCCGTAAGTATTTCCTGGTAGAGTCGATAGTATGTTCTGGCCTGGGGCCGCGATGTGCACGGTTTCGACTCCGTAGTTGGATGACGAAAGCACTTCGGTGCCGGGATCCACCGCCGTCACTGAAATCAGATTTTTCAATTTGTAGTCGGCAGGGTAGTAGTGAAATTGATCGGAATTGGATCGTTCATTGCCCGCGGCGGCCACGAACAGAATTCCTTTTTTTTCGGCCAAGCGAACGCCTTCGAATTCTTCTTGGCTGTAGTCGGTGCCTCCGCCCGAGTAATTGATGATTTGTGCGCCTTTGTCGATGGCGTAGCGAATCGCCTGAATTGTATTTTTCAAGTTGTCGGTCGAAGACACCTTCGGATCATAGTACTTTAAAATCATGAGGCTCACGTTCGGAGAAATTCCGATGATGCCTTTGTTGTTGCCGCCCATCGCCCCGATGATACCTGCGATGTGAGTTCCGTGACCGTGATTGTCGGTGAGGTCGCTGTTGTTAGAGACAAAGTTCCAACCGTGGACATCGTCGATCATGTCATTTGTATCGTCGTCTTTGCCGTTGCGAGATTTATCGCACTCCTTGAGTGTGAGCGGAGCCGTTTGTTTTTTGCAAAAGGGGCTGTCAACTAATCCGGTCTCGCCAGGATTATTCCACAGGTTGGCTTCGAGATCTTCGTGATGGATATCAATGCCGGTGTCAATGATGGCCACCGTGATGTCACGGCTGCCTTGTGAAACGGACCATGCGCGAGCGGCGTCCGAACGCTTCAATCCCCAAGCCTGATTGATTGCGGGATCATTAAAAAGTGCCGAAGGTTCGTCTTTGACCAACTCGGTTTTGTCTTTGATTTCTGGAAGTTCAAGTTTGCGGCCTGATTCCAGCTCTGCCTCTTTGGTTTTCTTCAAAGACGAGAGGTTTTCTTCACCAGAATCCGGTTCGAAAGAATAAAATAATAAGAGGCCTCCCAAAAAAAGAAGCATGAAAAAACTTAGCGACAGTAAGGTTTTCATCGATTGCATGAGCGATTCCTCTTAGTGAACTGATCGGACTGGATGATCTGAAACTTTCCTGGACCAGTCGCAAAATCTCACATTGGGATGGGGAGATAGTTAAGCCACGGGCTTAGTGCGAATCGCGGATTGGCATGTAAAATGTTTCGTTCAAGAAGATCTTGTTCTTCATTGTGCCGGTGTCTTCTTGCCAAGTCGGACCGTCGAAAACTTTGACAGAGACGGTTTGATCTGGACCCATGCGCTTTCGCGAAAAGATAAAGCCAATTCCCAAAACACGAAGTTTGGTTTCATCGATGGTGTTGTAAGGTGCGGCGAGCAAACTATCGCCGACGTTGTTGTAAAGCCACTCGTCGGACGCGCTCTCTTGATTTTCAGCGATTCCGTCAGAGGTGTTCAGGGCTCCCGCCTGATTGTAAAGGTCGTAGCCAAAGGCAGCTTGAAAGTCAAAAATTCCGTCAGAAAGGATGTCCAATTCGCGCGTCCCTGGTTCGATGGACGTGCTGATAGCATTGTCGTTGTTGCGATCTGAAAAGCGTTTTAGCTCGCGATTTCCATCCGCGGCACCCGATTCGTCCAGATAATATTCATAGGGAGTGACAAATGAAAGATTGGCTCCTCCCCAGTCTGTTTTGGTCACGCCTGCAATGGTCGAACGATCAAATCGATTGGCGCCTCCTAGTCGTGAATAGCGAGTGTATTCAAGTGTCATGCGGCAGGTATTCATGTCGATATTTGCATAACCAAATCGATAGTAGGGAGCCGAACTGAGAATGAAATGTTGATTGTTCATTTCAGGAGTTAAACAACAGACGCTTCCGACCCGAAATGAGAGAATCGGATCGTTGGACCCCGCATTGACTTGCGAAACGACCTGACACTCCGCCAGTTCGGCGTTGAATTCAAAGGTGACCAATCGATCAGATCTTAAGCTCGACCCCGCAGGACCGGGCAAGCAAGCTGGCAATGGCGGCGCTTCGGCGCAAGAATTTTCAATTTTTAGAAGGTTGGCAAAAGGTTGAATGCCTCCTTCGACGTTCATTATTTCTCGAGCGACGGCGTCTGAAACGACAATTCCGTCTTGAATGAGCTCGGATTTATTTCGCAAGCTTAAAAAGCGAGAAACAATATCCGAATACGAAGTTGCCAACAAAAGCCCGATCATTGAGGAAATCGCGACGGCCGCCAGCAGCTCAGGGAATGAAAAGCCTGTTTGAGACTTGGCGATTCTCGTCATAGGCAGTTCACTTTTGGATCTGGGTTAGCGATGCAGTGGCATTCGGGCAACGCGGAACAGCTGTCGCGAGCCCCATTGATGATACTTTTCACATGCAGAGTTTTTGCGGTGTTGACGTTCGCCCGGTTAAAACTTCCATTCCACTGTTGAAACCATTTGGTTTCAATTTTTAAATCTTTCAAATCTATGTCGGCTGTGTTTCCACTAGCACCCAGAGATAAGTTGTTTTGACATGTCGAAGTGATGTCGACGGAGACGGTGTAATAAATCGGAGCCTTTTCGGCCGGAGTCCAAGAAATAAAATGAGTGTTGTTCCCTAAGTAAAGTCCATCGCGACTGTAATAAAGAGTCTTTGAGCCTGCACAAAGTGGAGCGGCTGTTGATAGCATCGAACGATACTCGTCCATCAGCATGCGAGTCATTTGCATGGCCTTTTCATTTTCAGTCGACGTTCTCATCAGCCCACGCGAGTTGTAATACATTTGAAGTGGCATGATGATCACAATAATCGCGATGGCTGCGCCAACCAGAGCGTCGATCAAGAGAGATCCTTGCTGGTTATGGATGAATCTCATTTCGACATCACCTTTCCGGTGAGCCAAAAGACTTTGACGACCTTCGAGGATTCAGAAACGGAGCTGACGAATGAAAGCTCACGGTCTTTGCGCTCGTCGATCACGGCGTCTTCGTTGAAACAAAGATCTTTAGCGAGGCCTTGAATTCTGACATCGCGAAGATCCAACTGATTGATCTGTGTCCAATTGCCACCGGAACAACAGTTCGTGGCCGAGGCTGTGCTGGAAAGAGTCAGCGTTGAGCTGCCTGACCCGCTTTCGTTATAAGAAACTTTTGTGCAAAGCTTTTGATATTTGGCCACCATGTGAGCTTCCCGCATTAAAGAGTCAGACATGGCTGTCGTTTCGGTGAGTCTAGCGACGCTCATCATGCTGGATCCAAAAACGACAACGCCACCAGCAACCAGAGACATAATTGCCATTACGCCGATCAATTCAATCAGTGAAAATCCACCCTCGTTGCATTCCCATCTCATGGCTTGCTTATCGGTTTTTTTTGGTGAACTATGTATGTTCTCGAGTGAGATTTTGGACTGTCTCAGAACTGTCTCAGATTAGATCAATTTGCTGAGCCTCGTTCTTGGGATCTCCGTTCTACGGAGTTCATCCCAAAGTGAGTGGCTGGGCGTGAAAAGCTTGGAGCACTTTTGCGGGTGTATCAATCATGATCTGATCTCCATTGTCGATCCAAAGCACTCGGTCGCAACGATCCAGCGTTGACAGACGGTGGGCAATCAGGATCTGTGTTTTCCCCGCAAAATATTTACTGGCAATTTTCAAAATGGACTCTTCGGTTTGTGGGTCGATGGAAGCCGTGGCTTCATCGAATATCACCACGGGAGCATCCTGCAGCAAACAACGAGTCATGCAGATGAGTTGTCTTTCACCCAAACTCAGATTGCGACCGCGCTCTTCAACCTGAAAATCCAAACCCATGGGTGTTAATAAATGTTCAAGGTGGAACAGTTTCAGCGCACGGATCAGTTCATCGTCGTCGAGGAGTTTTTGAAGATCTAGGTTTTCGCGCAAGGTGCCACGAAACAAAACCGGATCTTGCGAAATGTACGCCATCCACTGTCGGTAGTTGACGAGCGGAACTTCGGCTTCGGTCAGTGGTGTCACCACCTGGCCATCCAAAAGCACTCGACCTTTTTCAACCGGATATAGGTTGAACAGGGCCTGAATTAAACTGGATTTGCCGCTGCCGGTGCGGCCCATCACCCCCAAAATCTCTCCGGGGACAATTTGAAAATTGAGTCCTTTTAGCACCCATTTCTGTTTTTCAGAATATCGAAACCAAAGATCTTCGACTCGCAATCCGATGGCCTGTTTGGTCGATTTCATTGGTGGGAAATCTTGTTTTGGATGATCTGTCAAAAACTCAGCCTTCGTCGGCAAAGCATTGCCAGGTTCCAGTGGCGCGCGCAAATAACTGTCCAATCGATCCACTCCGATCAGAGCGTCTTCGAGCTGCGACAACCACTCGAAAAATATCTGCACTGAGTTTCCTGAAAAGGCGATGAAACCGAAGGCCACTCCGACGGCGCCGATGCTCAACCAGCCCTTTTGAATGAAAAAATAGCTGGTGATCCCAGTGAACAAAAGCAAAACTGACGTCAGCGCATTCATTTGAAACGAAAAGTAAGAGATGTGACGAACTGCTTTGAGTTTGAGGTCAAGATAAAATTCATCCAAAAATTGATAACGGTGTGTGAACGAAGCTTCTTTGCGAAAGGTGCGAATGGTACTCGCCCCTTGGGCGCTTTCGGCAAAGTGAGCAATGGATGGCGAGCGTGCTTCGGAGAGGGAGCGGCGGACCTTTCGCAAAGTCACTTTGTTAAATTGAAAAACATAATAGTAGCATATGGAAATCAATAGCACGTAAATCAAAAAAACCGGACTGGCGATGGTCGCCAAAATCACCACGGAAACCAAGTCGAAAATGATTGAGATAAATTCTGCTAGCGGGCCACCAAACAGACGAAATACGTTGCCGTAGTCTGAAGAAAACCGCGTGACGATGCGGCCGACAGGTTGTCGATCAAAAAAGCTCATGGGAAAGCGGGACGTGCGCAGGGTCACTTCGTCGTAAATTCGCGAAATTGCCTCTGCCGAAAGTCGGGAAAAATAGACCCTGAAATAACAAGTGAAAGCGAATCCGAGACTCACCATCACCGACAAAAGCCACAAAAAATCTTTCTGTGTGAAGCCGACAAAAACTTCAGGAATGCCCTTGCAAGCCTGGGTCGAGGCCGAGGCAGGATCAGTGAGTGTCAAGCAAAGGCTGTCCACCCAAATCCCGATGACGTTGGCGTTTCCTAAAACCAAGAGTCGTCCGAACAGTCCCATCACCATCGTCAGCGCAATGCGATAGCGAAAGGGGTGGTAGGCATCGCGGAGAGTGAGGAAAACATTCGCGTTTAAATGATCTTCCGATTTTTGATTGGATTCACGCCAAGACTCCGTCACTTTTGCCTCCTTTCCCTTCGACTTTTTCATTCGCTCGATCATCAGTTCGATCATCGGCGGCCGTTTCAACATAGGTGCGAAAGGTTTCACAGTTTTTAAAAAGTTCGTCGAAGGTTCCCTGAGCCACCATTTCACCGTCGTTTAAAAACAGAATGCGGTCACACTTTGGCAACACGCGCAGACGATGAGTGACGAGAATTTTTGTTTTCTTTTTCCACTCCCCAAATAAAAGCTGTTCGAGGATATGGTCTTCAGTGGTGACGTCGAGGGCGCTGAAACAATCGTCGAGTAGGACGATCGACGCCGAAAAGTGATGACTGCGCGCCAAACTCACGCGCTGACGTTGTCCTCCCGACAGATTGACTCCGCGCTCACCGATGACCGTATCGAGGCCACGTTCGACTCGCTCTTTGAGCAGGTCGAAACTAGAAAGTTGCAGTGATTTCAGAATAGCTTGGTCGTGTCCAGCTTTCACGTCGTACTCAAAGACCACGTTTTCGCGAAGACTGGCACTCATGATGAATCCCTCTTGGGGAACAAAGGCAAAAAAAGACTTCCACTTTGTGGGAGTCAGAGTTTCAACTCCTCGGCCAAAAATTTGAAACTCCTCCATCTGCGCACCGGTTTCGCCAAGCAGAGAGAGGAGGAGCAATGATTTGCCCGATCCCACTTCGCCGACGATCGCAAAGAGTTCGCCTTCATTCACATCAAGTGAAAGGTTTCGCAAAATTTCGCGATCGGCAATTTTTAAAGACAAGTTTTTCACGGCGAGGGCTGTGTTGGGGCCTAAGCTTCGAGTTGCTGAACCTGGTTTCGGTTTCGAGTTCGGTGTCACCAAGAAATGGTGGATCCGTTTGATCGAAGTCCATGAATCAAATGCAAATGTGCAGAACCACGGCATCTGGCGAAACGGTCGGACTAAAAAAACTCCTAAAATCCAGAGGAGGGCTAACAGCTCTCCAGGGGTCGGCGTGCGGCGGCTCAAGTACAGCAGTGACAGAAGACCCAAAATATTTAGAAAGAAGGTGATCGAGGAGGAAATCGAGTTCATCACCTGCCCGTTGGTGACCATCTGAATGCGGTTGTTTGTTTCGTCTTGTCGCTTAAGAATAATTTTATTTTCGATTTCTTCTGTCCAGCCGAGAATACGAATGTTGCGCAAATTCTGAACCCATTCGTTGACCAAACCCACTCGTTCGGCCGCGAGCTGTTTGAAGAGAAAGAAAAATCGACTTTGTCGAAAGGCCATCGCTAAATTGAGACACGAGATAACAGCCATAAAAATCAAAGTCGAAAAAATTGGTAGATCCAGCAGGGTTGACAGCGCGAAAGGTGCGAGGAGAAACGGAAAAAAAGTGGACGCTCCAGAGGGCAATGTTTGGTCAAGCAAGATTGTGGCGCCTGGAACATCTGTTGCATAGAGGGCCACGACTTCGCCGACCGGTTTGTCGTAAGTTGCATCCGGTTTGAGCTCGAGTGTTTTTTGGTAAATGAGCTTCGCCAATTCCCGCTGCATTTTGATCGACTCACGCTGCGAGAGGAAGTTGCAAATCTGAGTCAGCGCCTGCGCTGAAATCAAACACAAAAAAGCAAAAAGAATCAATAGCAGTGGGCCCACGCGCCAATGCCAAAGTCCCTCGTGACCAAGCAAGGCATCGACAAACTCTTTTTGAAAAAAAGGTCCGGCTAAACCAAATACGGCTGCCACCAGACTGAGAAAAAGAATCAACCAGCGACTGCGCAGGCGGTGAAAGAGAACGAAGTAAAAGAGGTGGCGGGGGCGTGGGAAGTGCGGCATCCGGGGATGGACGTTAACACTGTAGTGTTGTCCCAGCCACGCAAAAACAGTCCTAACGTTTGGCGGCGGTCTGTCGCAGTTGGGCTTTGATCTGATCGATTTCATTTTGCATGCGACTCATGTGAAGTTGCATTTCATATACGGTTTTGGCATCTGCGGCGGCAGGTTCGCGAAGGTGCTCACCGGCTGAAGGCGGATCTGGATCTTTGGCTAGCTGTCCCCTGGGTGAGCCCAATATTTTTTCACCAAGGCTGGCCCGTTTACGATTCATGGCCTGCAAGTTTTCAAGCATCGCTTCGTCAGTGTCGATCCGGCCGCGCTTTTTCTTACCGCTGGTTCGGTTGGCTGGCAGGGGCCGGCTCTGCAAATTTTCGAGCTCCCGCAGCGACTTGAATGTGTCAGAGATTCTCGACAGCCGTGGTGGAAACTCTCCAGTCATCAGCGTCAATGTTACAAATCCTAGAATTGCTGAAATAAAAATAGAGCTCACGAGGTGCTTCAGTAAAGTGCCAAGAAATTGCGTCATTTGGATTTGTGACCTTTGCTTTTCGTGCGCTTGGCTGCGGGGAGCTGAGATTCATCAAGGCTGGCTGGATGTCGGTCGAGTTGGGTTGGCCGAGCAGCTGGGGTTGCGATTTTGCGTTTGGCTTTTGTGATTTTGGAGTCGACTGCCTTTACGGGTTTGTTGCGGCTTTCATACTTTTCGTTGTCAGAGACTTCGTCTTCGACGCCGGTGAAAAAGTACTGCTCGTACAATCGCTCGGCCGATTTGCCCCGCGCCGAACTTTTCGCAAAGCTCGACGTCGACAGACCCGTCGCAAAAATGATCAACCACCAACCACGCATCATGACTCCTCCTTTTTCGGCGAAAATGCCTCGAAACTTGAAAAGTGAACGCTTTAAATCGCGACTTTTCATCCTACGTGGGTCTGGGTTACACTTTAAATGTTCGATGAAAGCTAAACGTTTACGATTGAATTTTTTGACGCCATTTTTGTTGCTCACTGGACTGGGTTCAGGGACGCTGACGCTCGCTCAATCAAAGTCCACGGGGGCAGGTCGTCCGGCCAAAACGGGAGGACTGCCCTCGCAGTCCGTTCGGGAAGTGAAACTTTGTTTTCCGCAAATGGATATCGGTGAGCTGCTAAAATCCTCGTCACTCACAACACTTAAAGAAATGTTTGATCATCAATCCATCGTCTTGCGAAAGGATCTGCGGACTCGCGTGATTTTATTTCGCGAGAACGAGGGGGAGCCTCTCAAACGGTTGCGTGTGGCCAGTCAAAAAAATGAAAAAGGCAAATTTGAGTACGTGATGATGCTCCAAAAGTTAGACGCGGAAGGTGTGGCTACAGATTTGCCGGTGCCGGCAGATCAAAAAATCAACCCGAAGCCATCCATGATCAATTCGTACATTGCGTCGGCCGAGATTCTGGAAGACGAACGTGAGTTTTCAGAGAGCACAAAAGACGGGCATTTCATTTTATCCAAGTTTCGCAAAGACGAACTTTTCAGCTTGGACATCCGCAAAACCTTGCTGGGGGGCAGTCTGTACTGCGAGCGCAAAGATGCAACGGCGATCTACTGTGCGTGTGAAGGGAAATGACCTTACGTTTCACGCAAAGAAGCCTTGCGGCCGTTCTAATCTATAGAGTACGATAAAAGAGTTTTCAGGTGATACTTTGTATTCAGCTCGAGTTAACTCGATGGGGAACATGGCAGAATCATTTCAATCTGGTAAATTGGGTTCAGAGACGTCAGGTGCTGAGAAACCTGGCGCCGAAAAGTTTGGTGCTGAAAGGCCCGGCTTTGAGAAGTCAGAGAAATCTGAAAAATCTGAAAAGCTAGATAAAAATGTTTTTGATCTTTCTATAGCCGGAGTTCCTTATCGCGTAAAAACGTCTCATGATGCAGAGACGGTTCAAAATCTTGTCGATTTGGTCAATGCCAAAATCAATGATGCGCTCAAGGGCACCAAAAATGGGAGCTATCAGGGCGCCGCTGTGTTATCGGCGATTCATTTGGCAGAGGAGCTCTTGCAATTGAAAAAAAGAGCCAATCAAGATCTTAAAGTTCTCGAAGACAAATTGTTGCGACTCGCAGTCGACCTGGAAAAATCGAAGTTGGGCAAGGTTTCTGAGGTTGGCGCCGAGCGATTGGCCGACCGATCTTCTGAGAAGGTCTCTTCCTAAGAAGCCGGGTCAAACTCTCGACATCGTCTTGGATTTTCTGTGAGAGAAGATCGCAAGACTTCGTTTGGAGAGGATTTTTACCATGGTCGTTGGGTCATCAAATTCAAAGTCTGATTTGCGCAAAGTCTTTAAAGAGCGCATGGAGCAATCCGCAGCGCGAGCTTCTGCATCCGATCTCCAGGGATTGTACGCCCGAATGGAAAAGTTCTTGGCACCTCACCCCGGTATCTGGGGAGTGTACCACACTCATCAGCAAGAAATTCCTTTTCCTCAACATCTTAAAATTCAAGGCGTTTCGTTTGTTCATCCCAAAGTCAAGGGTCCGAGTTTGGAGTTCTTGCTGGGCTCTGAATTTACCGAAGGTCCATATGGAATTTTAGAACCGGATCCTCGGTCCGCCGTCGACATTGATTTGTCTTCGATGGTTGGAATTTTTATTCCTGCGCTGGCTTATGATCACCTCGGTGTGCGATTGGGGCGGGGCAAAGGGTATTATGATCGCGCGCTGGCCCACTATGAGGGTTTGAAAATCGGCCTCGTTTGGGACAGTCAAGTGAGTTCCGATTCTCTCCCCTGTGAAGAGCACGATTTGCAGGTTGATTTGATCATGACAGAGCAGCGGCTCGTCGAAGTCCTGAATTCAAAAACGGTCGACGGGTCCCCGGATTCGCAAAAGAAAGGTCCCCAATGGAGATAGTGATTGCTTCCATCTTGTGTTTCGCTCTCGGCGGAGTTTTGATTTTTTTCCTGAAAAAATATCAAGACGAAGTGAAAAAGAAATCGGCCAGGGTCGAAGCTGAAAAGATCGTGAACAAAGCGAAATCAGAAGCCGCACGCGTTCAGAAAGAGTCTGAGAATCGCGCTCGTGATTTTGAGGGGCGCGCTCGACGCAACGTCGAAGGTGAAATCAACAAGCAGAAGTCTCAACTCAAAAATAAAGAATTGCAACTTGAGCGCCGAATCAAAGAAACCGAAGAGATTCAAAAATCCAAACTCGAGGATTTTGAAAAAGAGACCAAAGAGATCAAAGCCAAAGAGGAAGCCCTCAACCATCTCGACTCACGCCTAAAGGAGATGGAAAAGAAAGCCGACACCCAACTGGTCGCACTGAAAGAGAAACTTGAGAACGTGGCCCGCATGACCCAAGAGGAAGCCAAACGCGAATTGGTTTCGAGTCTGGAAGAAGATGCTAGAAATCAAGCTTCTCAACGCATCAGTGGCATTGAACAAGAGGCGCAAAAAGAGGCTGATCGACGAGCTCGTCGAATCATCAGCGTAGCGCTTTCACGATTTGCATCGGAATACACATCTGAACGCACAGTTTCGGTATTGGCGCTTTCAAGCGATGAGATGAAAGGGAAAATCATCGGTCGTGAAGGGCGCAACATTCGGACTCTCGAATCGCTGTGTGGTGTGGACTTGATTGTGGATGACACTCCCGAAGCTGTGGTCATCTCAGGCTTTGATCCGATTCGCCGTGAGTTAGCTCGCCGAACTCTTGTGAAGTTGATGGAAGACGGCCGCGTTCACCCGGCCCGCATCGAAGAGATCGTTGAAAAACAGCGGCAAGAGCTTTTCAAAAGTATGAAGGAAGAGGGCGATCGCGTGATTGTCGAGCTGGGGCTGGGTCAAATGCATCCAGAGTTGGTCAAGCTCGTTGGGTCTTTGAAGTATCGTTCGACCAATGCCCAAAATGTTTTGAATCACTCCATGGAAGTCGCTCACATCGCGGGCCTCTTGGCCTCCGAAATGGGATTGAATGCGAAAATCGCCAAGCGTGCTGGTCTTTTGCATGACATTGGTAAAGCCATCGACCACACGATTGATGGATCTCACTCATTCGTGGGTGCTGAATGGGCTAAAAAGTATGGCGAGAGCGAAGAGATCGTTCACGCGATCCGAGCCCACCACGAAGAAGAAAAACCGAATTCATGGCTGGCTTGGACCGTCCTCGCAGCCAACATTCTTTCGAATGGACGTCCAGGAGCTCGTCGCCCTCAAATGGATAACTTCATTCATCGCTTGGAAGACATCGAAAGCATCGGCAATAGTTTCGATGGAGTTTTACGAACCTACGCCCTCCAAGCTGGTCGAGATGTCCGTGTAGCTGTCGAAAGTGCAAAGGTCACAGATGACCTTGCTGTTTTGCTAGCTCGAGATATTTCACGCAAGATCGAACGAGAAATGCCCAACTTTGGGAATGTGAAGGTCACAGTGGTTCGAGAGAGTCGCGCCATCGAGTTTGCCAGATGACCCAGTTGACCCAATTGACAAACGTTTCGCCGGAAGAACAGCTTGAACGCATTCGTTATGGCACCGTTGATTTGATCGATGAAAAAGATCTTTTGCGGAAGTTGAAAAAAAGCGCCGCAAAAAAAGAACCTCTGCGAATTAAGTTTGGCGCAGATCCAACGCGTCCTGATATTCACGTGGGTCACACAGTTGTCATCAACAAGATGAAAGTGTTTCAGGATCTCGGGCACCACATTCAATTTTTGATAGGCGATTTCACGGCGATGATCGGCGATCCTTCCGGTAAAAATCAAACGCGACCAATTTTGAGCCGTGCCGAAATTGAAGAAAACGGCAAAACCTATGCCAAGCAGATTTTCAAAATCCTCGATCCCGACAGAACTGAAATTGTTTACAACTCGACTTGGATCGATAAATTAACTCCTGCCGAATTCATCAAACTGACGGCACAATACACTGTCGCTCGTATTCTCGAACGCGAAGACTTCAACAATCGGTACAAAAACGGCATTCCGATTTGTATTCACGAGCTGCTCTATCCACTCACGCAAGGTTACGATTCAGTGGCTCTTCGCAGTGATGTTGAGCTCGGGGGTACGGATCAGAAGTTCAATCTCCTCGTGGGGCGCGATCTTCAATCGGCCTATGGCCAAGAGCCCCAGTGTGTAATCACGATGCCGATTCTCGAGGGCTTGGATGGCGTCAACAAAATGTCTAAGTCGCTCGACAATTACATCAGTGTCGTGGACTCGCCCAAGGACATGTTTGGTAAGACCATGCGAATCTCTGACGAGCTGATGTACCGCTATTACCAATTGCTGACCGATAAAACTCCCGCAGACGTCGAGGCTCTCAAGTTAGAAGTCAAGAGCGGTGCTAAACATCCTCGCCAGGCAAAAGTTGAGCTTGCTCAGTTTTTGGTAAAGCGATTTCACTCGGCAGATCTCGCCGTCAAAGCCCTCGAAGAGTTCGAACGAATTTTTGTCGACAAGGGGACACCCGATGAAGTTCCTGAAGTTAAGTTGAAACCGCAGGAGCTGTCGTGGGCTGCTCTACTTGTTCAGCTCGACACCGCTGCCAGCAACAGCGAAGCCTCGCGCCTGATTCAGCAGGGTGGAGTGAGTGTCAATCAGGAAAAACTCGCTGATCCCCGTGGCAAAGCGATCCTTGAACACGGCCAAGATCTGTTAATCAAAGTCGGTAAGAAAAAATTTGTGAAGCTGATGGTGAGGAATGACGGATGAAGATCAAATTTGCGCCGCTAGATCGTGAGATCGATGTCAATCTGGGCGAGTCTGTTTTACAAGCTGCCACCAGATCAGGTATCGAAATCAAGTCTCTGTGCAAAGGCTCCATTTCCTGTGCCGAATGTCGTGTGCGAGTCATCAAAGGCGAAGAGAATATTCTCCCGCCCAGCAGAGCAGAAGTGGCCCTCATCGGTACAGGCTATCACCTCGATGGCCGCAGATTGGCTTGTCAAGTTCGTTGCTTCGGAGATGTCATCGTGGATCTCCAAGAACAGCTCGACCGCGCCGAAAACTCGAGCAAAAAAGTTCGCGGCTACCGCAGTCAAAAACACACCGAATCCACCGCCGTCGTCGACACCATGTTGTTAACCGAAACAAAACCAAAAGGCCCGCCACCGCAACGCCGCTAACAATACCGAATCCCAGCCTCGCGGCGATACTTGAGCTGATTTACACGCTCTTGACGCGTCGTCGCCGCAATTAAACCACAGTGTTTCAGTATGAGAATCGCCCATCCCATCTAGTCTTTCCTCACTATTTCTTTTCGCTACGCCGATAAATGATCAGTATGTCGGTAAAGTGGACGTTTCGTGTACGCGGGTTTGGCAGCCCAGTTCTTCTTCTACATGGCTATGGCGGCAGTCCCAGGCACTGGGAATCTTTGAGTCTTTGCCTAGAGCCCCATTTTCAGGTGACCACCTTGAATCTCAGTCATTTGTATTTTGCGGATGACGTGACTTCGCTCGAAGCGCAAGTTCATGTCCTTCACCAATTTGTTTTGAGTCACTTCAATGAGCCAGTGAAACTTGTTGGATTCAGTTACGGGGGAGCGTTGGCTTGGGCTTACAAGCTGCTGTATCCTGAAGCCGTCAGTGATTTGGTTTTACTCAATCCACTTTTGCCCGATCCAATTAAGTTTTTTCGAAGTTGGGAATTGCGTCTGTTGTTTCGCTTAGATCTGACAGTTCGAAAATTGGGACTGATTTTGAAATCTCCGGTGGGAAATATTTATCTGCGAAGATTGGAAGATCTTTTCCGATTCGAGGGTGAAAATCCAGATTCGCGTCTTCGGAAACTCAGTGGCCGAAAAATGTTGCTGGTGATCAATGCGATCCTTCGATTTCAGAGTTTGGTTAAAAGTGAGAATTGGCAGAAATGGCTGGTCCGAATTCACGGTCGAGGAACTCTCGCTAAGTCACTTTTGATTTATGGTGACGGCGATAGTCTCTTTGAAGCCAAAAGCTATTTGAGTTTCGTCAGGGTTGCGGGAATTGAACACACCTTCAAATTGGAAGGCAAAGGCCATATGGCGCCTCATCAAAAGCCCATTGAGTTGTCCAAAATCTTGCATTATTACTTTCGCTACAGTGATTCGCTGAATCCCAACGATGAGAGTTGGCAGAATCTCGGTTAGGTGATTGCGATAGCTGATCGTCACACACATCGCAAAGTGCAGTTCAAATATTGGAATTAGTTTATCGAGCCATGAGCAGAGTGTGTAAACACTTCGGCAATTTCGATCGTCGGTGTCGACCTTTTCCCAATGGGAAGACGGCCCCAACGACTGTTTTGCGAGACTCCAAGACTGCCCAGTATAAGCTGGTACAGCACTCCATCACTAAAAATGAACCAATGCCGGCGCCGCCTCGGCCCCAATTGATCATGTCTCGCGCGTTGGTTTCGTAGCAGCCCTGGACGCGCTTTAGGAGCGGTGGGATTTTGAGTGAGCCATAGGGATCTTCGCAAACCAAAGCCAATTTTTCGTCATACGTTCCGATGGCCATGGTCGCCCCAAAGCCGTGCTCGAGCACGATTTCACGGGACCTGTCGACCCGCACACCCGAACGGACAAATGGAGCGTTATAAATTGCATTGGTAAAAAGTTCGTCAGCCACCAGATAGAGGTCACTGAGCGAAGACTCGGGAACTGGCAGCTCTGTCGCAAAGCCCATCATCTCGGCCAGAACTTTTTTCTTCTGTTGAGACTGATTGAATGAAATAGAATTCATTTTCATCTGCGAATTTTTGCCCGCCAGGATGCTCTCGGGATCTAAGATAGTTTGCAGGGAGTCTTTAAAAAAAGTCTGCGGACTTTCGAGCATCAATAAGGCACTGCGAATTTCGTTCTCGACGTGAGGGCTTGTGTCGGCCACGACGTGGATGGCTTCGTTGTGCGTGAGCGCTTGAAGCGACGACAATGGCGTGGCGTCTTTGAGTAGGAGCACTTTGCCACGTAAATTTTCACTTGGTTCCAGGTTGCTATGCACAATGCTGGGGTGAGTGGGGGACTGAATGAGTTTTTGTGCTGCGTTTGTCGCCATATCGTCTATGAGACATATCGGATTTTCATCCCTAGGCCTAAAACCAAATTGCGGCGAAAATCATCTCATTGCGAGGCGCGGAAGTGTCTAATTTGAGAAAACCTTGGTGTATTGACATCTAAAAAAAATTTAGACGTTGAAGGAAGATCCACAGCCGCAGTTTTTATTGGCGTTGGGATTATTAAAGACAAATCCTTTGCCATTGAGTCCCCCAGAGTATTCGAGGGTCATGCCGATGAGGTATAAAAAACTCTGAGCATCCACAACGACTTTTTCTCCGTGAGATTCGAAGGTCTTGTCACCTTCACGAACTTGGTTGTCGAAATTCATTTTGTAAGAGAGTCCTGAACAGCCACCCTTTTTCACTTCGACTCGCAAAAAATAATCGGCTGGTTTGCCCTCTTCTTCGCGTAAATTCATCAGTTTTTTTGCAGCGCTGTCTGAAACTTGAATCATAGAAACTCCCTAAAACTCCGTGAAATCTGGCTCCCGATAGCCAGTTTTGGGCGGTGCCTCTGATTTGAATGTACCACAATCTGCGCCTGGGAGAAAGCCGTCCTTGCGGAACCTTGCTTCTGCCAACTGGTTTATAGAGTTGGCTGGAGGTCCGAAATGATCATCAGATGAAATTTAAGGTGCCTTGGCAAAAGCCGAGGTTAAAATTTCGGCGGCGGCATCGATTTCGGCCAGGGTGCTTGGTGCACCAAAAGAAAGACGCAAGGTGGATCGTGCCTCATTTTGCGAAAGGCCCAGGCCACGCAAAACGTGGCTCATTGAAAAGTCCACGCCATGACAGGCGCTACCCACGCTAAATGCTAAACCCGCTAAAGAACTCAAGCGAAGGTCGATGGGTTGATCGTCGAAGGTCAAGTTCATGACATACGGAGTGCGAGTTGGCAGACTCGGTGAAGTTGACGAGTTCCATTCACAACCTTCCCAAGCGGGACCATTCAAGCGGAATAAAATCTTCTTTGCGCGCAAGTGATCTAGCAATCGAGCTCCCAGACCAGAGACGTGTTGCCAGTTTTTTTCGAGGCTGAGCGAGGCGTGATCGAGAGCCTCTGCCATCCCAACCACCAACGGAACGGCCTGGGTGCCGCTACGAAAACCGTGATCTTGGCCTCCGCCAAAACTCCAGTTCGAAAGATTTTGCAACCAGGGGCGCCGAACAAAGAGACCACCAACTCCCTTTGGCCCTTGGAACTTGTGACTGGAAAATGAAAGGGCGGTGATGGGCCAGTGGTGGAGCGGGATCGGAAATTTTCCCATCGCTTGCGTGGCGTCGGTGTGAAAAAAAATATCACGTGCCGAGCACCATTGTGAAATTTGATCGATGGGATTGAAGCTGCCCAATTCGTTGTTCACGGCCATCACGCTGATCAATTTTGTTTCCGGTCGGGTTTTCAATTGTAAATCTGCAAAATCAATTCGGCCATCCGGTAGGGATTTGACCATCTCGAGTTCGAGCCAACCTAAGTCAGACAATTTTTTTAAAGTTTTAACGACGGCGTTGTGTTCAAGCGGTGAGGAAAGGGCATGGACAGCGCGCTGGCCGGCTTCGCGCCACAACGTCTCGACCAAAGAAAACAAAAATATTTGAATGGATTCGGAAGCTCCAGAGGTGAAGACAAGTTGTTTAGCGTCGGTGTTCAGAACGGCGGCAATGCGAGACGTTGCCTGATCGAGAGCGGCCTTCGATTGCCACCCATAACTGTGAAGTTGGCTGGCGGGATTGCCAAATTTTTCGCTCCAGTAGGGGGCCATGGCCGCCACAACTTCAGGCAGACAAGGTGTGGTCGCGGCGTAGTCTAAGTAGATGCACGAATTTTTGCGCAGACTCTGATTCATCCGGATGTTTTACATCAGTTGCGCCTAAAAAAAAGCATTGGCCTGATTTTGACCAGTAGTGCTAGTGTTTGTCCTATGTGGCGATATTTTAAAAGTTCGTTTGTTATTACCTTTTTAGCTTTTGCGGGTTTAGGCGTTTTTTTTGGCGTCACGACGGGCCGCTGGGACGTGACGATTGAGGGCATATTCATTGCTTTCGTTTTGGCGATCCTTGAAGTTTCACTCTCGTTTGACAATGCCATCGTCAACGCGACGATTTTAAAAGACATGACGCCGCTGTGGCGACGACGATTTCTGACCTGGGGAATTTTGATTGCGGTCTTTGGAATGCGTTTGGTCTTTCCCGTTGCAATTGTGAGCGTGGTGGGCTCTGTCTCTCCGGTGGAAGCCCTGGTTTTGGCACTTCGGTACCCCGACAAATATGCCCAACTGATGTTGTCGACGCACACACAGGTGGCGGCGTTTGGCGGAGCTTTTTTGATGATGGTTTGCCTGAAGTACTTTTACGATGTCGAGAAAACCAGTCACTGGTTGTCGGCGATTGAAAAGCCGCTCGTCAAGCTTGGGAAAATTGCTTCGATTGAAATTGGATTGACGCTGTTGTCGCTCGTTATTTTGAGTTACTACGTTGAACCCGCTGTTCAATTGAGTTTTTTACTTGCAGGATTTTTTGGCCTTCTCACCTACATTGCCGTGGATGGATTGTCGTCAGTTCTTGAATCACGAGGATCGGGTTTGCAGGACGCCCACCGGGCCAGCTTCGGGATGTTTTTGTACCTCGAAGTTTTAGATGCTTCGTTTAGTTTCGATGGAGTCGTCGGTGCATTTGCTATCACTCATCACCTTGTGACCATCATGGTCGGTTTGGGTGTTGGTGCTTTTTTTGTCCGGAGCTTAACGATCTATTTCGTCGAGCAAGAGACGTTGAGCCAGTTTGAGTTTTTAGAGCATGGTGCTTTTTATGCCATCGGAATTTTAGCGGCGATCATGCTTTTAGATCCTTTTTTGCACATTCCCGAGTGGGTCACAGGCTTGGCCGGAGCCGTGGTGATAGGCTTGTCTTTGCATTCAAGTCTGCGAGCCGCGAAGACTCAAAAGAAATCGGGAGTTTCTCACTGAAGTGGCGCACTCGCTAAAGCAACTCATTCTCACTTGCGAGCACGGTGGCGCCGAAGTTCCAGCGCGCTATCGCAAGTTGTTTGCCGGAAAACAAAGAGTCCTGAAGACCCACCGCGGTTGGGATATTGGAGCCCTCGCTGTGGCAAAAGATTTACAAAGGTCTCTGAAGGTTCCGTTGGATCACTGCACGGTTTCACGCTTGGTGGTAGATACGAATCGGATTTTAAAAAGTCCGACCTTATTTAGCGAATTCACGTCGCCCCTGCCAGAGCTAGAAAAAGTCAAAATTTTGAAAAAGTACTATCTTCCTTATTGGTCGACAGTGAACCGACGGGCGAAAGAACTGATTCAAAAGCAAGGCGGAGTGATTCACGTCAGCGTGCATTCGATGACGGATTTTCTTTATGGAAAGCCGCGAGCGATGCAGTTAGCTCTTTTGTACGCTGCCCACCACCCTAGAGAAAAATGGTTCGCTAAAATTTGGATCCAGGAGCTTCGCAAAGAATTTCCAAAATTCAAAATCGCGCGGAACAATCCTTACAAGGGCGATGGACACAGTCTCACTTATTTTTTGCGCAGGGTTTTTTCGCGCCGACAGTACGTCGGTATTGAAATTGAAATGAATCAAGCACTGCTATTGAGTTTCAAGACGACTCAGGAAAAATTCGAATTTTCACAGGCCTTGGCGCGATCCTTAGCGCGGGCCATCGACCGTTTCTGAAGATGTGGTGCTCTCGGCCGGCTTTGTCTGAGCCGACAAAATTGAAAGTGCAGCGGCCATCAAAATCAGAAAGGCGCCCAGCAATTTGATTTGGGAGGGCTCTTCTTGAAGGAGCCAGACTCCAAAAAAGAAGGCAAAAGGAGATTCCAGGAGAAAAAGAAGACTTGCGGTGAACGGATTCAAAATCTTTTGGGCTCGAATTTGAATCCAAAATCCAATCAAGCTGGATCCCAATGCCAAAAATACGACCGAAGCCAGAGCCCGCGAAGATGCGGCAAAAACGTTGGGCCAAGGGTCTAAAAAAGTCATTGGAAAAAAGGCGAGGGCCGCGAAGAGGGACTGATAATTGTTGAACGAAAAGCTGTCTAAGATTTGCGGAGAAATGCGTTCGATCCACAAAATGTGCAAAGCCACCACGACGCTGCCCATGAGTGTGAGAATATCTCCCCACTTCACTTCGTCAAAATTGGCACCGGTGAGAATGTAGGTGCCCAACAAAGCCAGCGATGCATAGACATAAGTGCGTTTGTGGACGAGCGTCTTGAAAAAAAAATGATTCAGGATGGGAATGATCACCACATAGAGTGTGGTGATGAAGCCACTATTAGTGACGGACGTGCCCTTAAGACCATAGGTTTGAAGAATCATAAACCCGGTGATTAGAACCGCGGGCCAAATGCTGAGCCTGAGGTGATTTCCGTCTAGCGACAGTCTTTTACGCGAACAAATTTTCAACAGCTCGCCGGCGGCAAAAGCTATTGCGAATCGGAGAAACATCAGTTGAAAGACCGAAAAGCTTTCAAATCCCCAAACGGTGGCGACGAAGCCAAATCCCCACAGAGCTCCCGCTAGCAGAAGCTCGAGTCCCGCTTTGAGTCTCAATCAAAGGCCTCAGCCCAAATTCTCGTTTTGTCAAAATTTTGCATTTCCAGAGCCGCTTTGGTGTCTTTGATCATGCCGCCGTTGCCGCAGAGATAAAATGTGGTCGGTGTGTTCAGATAGTCCGTTTCAGCAATGAAATTTTGGACGTAGCCTTTTTTGCCCTGCCATTGGGGGGAGGGTCTGGAAAGAACGTACTCATAGCTGAAACCAGGAATTTTTTCGCGCAGAAGGTCTAGTTCCGCGCGGTAATAGATGTCATCTTCCGTTCGAAGTCCAAACAGCATTTTGAAT
>CALCCV010000567.1 GCA_937900305.1 uncultured Pseudobdellovibrionaceae bacterium
CTGCAACAGAAATGGAAGAAGGCTGTGTTGCCCTTGAGCATGAAGCAAAATTTTTTCCCGAAGCCAGTCGTTCCTTTGCTCTGTAATTCGCATGTCAAAAAAATCGTGCGGTGCCAACCACTCGACACCCTTTGGTTGCGACGTTTGGGTCAAGGCCACAATCGAATCTTTAGAAAGTCGCCAAGCCAGAGCTTCGCTGGGTGCGCCTCCATAGGATGGAGCGGCCCAAGCGGCCCCAGACAGTCCCCTGCGAATCAAAAGAGGTCCTTTGGTAGAAGGTTTCGGCATTGGTCCCAGTAAAATTCGCGGAACGAGCGGTCTTAAAAAAATAATGGCTTCATCGTGATCGCAAAGTTGGGCGACGGATTTAAAGTACGATGAAGCCTGATCAGAAGAATGTCTGGAGTTGAGAGCAATCTCCTTCGAAAGAGCGGCGGTTTCACCCTGAGAAATCAAATGAACTTGGACTTCGGTTTGAGAATCAATGAGGTGGCTGGCAAAGGCCAGCAACTCCAACTTCAATCTCTCTTCGCAATACGCGGAAAAATTGAAAAAGCTTTCATTTAAGCCGACATTTGCCGCTGGTGCAAATGCATTCTGTGGCAAAGGAAAGAACACGTTCAAACTCGACTCCATACGTTTTCATAACAGCAAATCAACAGACTTGGCTAGAGCGCGTTTTGCGTGAGCGTGCCGAGAAATCAAGTGACCGACAGTTTTAAATTTGCCAAGATGACGGCCATGCCAAATCTCAGAGAGCCAAATCTGTACCGCCCCAACGTTGCGGCTTTGATCGTGCGTCCAACGGGGTTGGTTCTGGCAGGGCGCCGTCAGGGCGTGCCTGATGCTTGGCAACTTCCGCAGGGTGGAATTGAAAAGAAAGAGTCGCCCGAAGAGGCCGTGCTCCGGGAAGCTGAAGAAGAGACTGGTCTGACGGCCCTGACAATAGTGGCGCGAACTCCGGATTGGATTTATTATGAGTGGCCAAAGGGTTTTAAAAAAAAACCGGGACCTCACATTGGCCAAAAGCAAATTTATTTTGTTCTTCGTCAAACAGATTCGGGTGCAAAGGCCAAAGAACCAAAGTTATCTGACGAGTTCGAAGAATTCCGTTGGATGCCTTTCCAAGAGTTGCTAAACTTGACGATTCCCTTTCGCCAACAGGCTTACAGAGAGGCGTACGAAATTTTGAAGAGGCATCTTTAATGACCATAAGCCACCTAGTTCGAAAAAGTTTCGCGGCGGAAGTGCGCTTTCGCGGGCAAGAGTATTTCACGAACGAGCAGGTCGACTTGATCCTGCGACAAGATAAACAGTTGTACTTTCACGTCGCCGGGAGCTTTGTTTATGATGTGGCCTTGCAGTGGGGTGTGGCCGGTTCGCATTTGGATCTTCACTGTTCTTGCAGCTGCCCTCACTTCGATGGTGGGGAGCTTTGCAAACACGTGTGGGCCAGTTTGCTTCAAGCCGAGCAGGAGCCAGAGTTCGAGGCTTTGGCGACACCAACTGCGGCGAAGGCGGACCATGATCCCGTTCGCACAGCCGAAATCACGGGTGATCTTGATATTGTCGACGCCGCTGAATTAGATCGCTTGAAGGGCCGTCAAACCCAAGAAGAGATTTTTCAGGCCAATCGCGGTGAAGAAAACTACAATCCGATTTGGCAGCGCGAAATTCAGAGAGTTCAAGCGAAGGTTCAGGAAAAAGAATCTGAAAAGCGAAAACGCGAGATCTTGTTTTCGCCGATGCGCAAACAGTACTTGCCGCGGCAGGCTCACTTTGTTTTAGATGTCGAAGCTTCTTTGCGAAAACAAAAGTTTGTCGTTGGATTCCACGCCCGCGAATTTTTGAAGGGTGGGCGTTTGGGTGTGATGAAACCCGTGAAGGTTTCAAAATCCATGATTGCTCTTTACCCTGATCCAACTGATCAAAATGCTCTGTGGCGGTTGCTGGGTTACACGCAAGAGTCTGGTTATGGCATGTATCGATTTGAAAATGAGTTGTCCGGAGTTGAAATTGAAGCGAAGTACGCCGACGATTTACTTCAAGAGTTGAACAACACCAGTCGATTTTATGTGAGTGGGGTCAAGGGTCGCATTCACCCAATCACCGCGGATTCGCCTTATCCCTTGGCGGTCGTTTCTTCGCAAAACTGGGAATTGGTTTTGATTTTGAACGAAAGTGAAAAATCTTATCAGTTGGCCGGACACATTGAAAACGGAATGGAGTGTCGGAGGATCACGGACGACATGGATCTCATCGGGCCCTTCGCGCTGATTGGTGAAAATATCGCCCGCGCCAAGTTTACCGATATGATGACGTGGTTCGAGCTCGTCAAAAAACACAAGAGCTTAACGATTCCTAAGGCCGACTTAAAAGCTTTTTTGAATTTGGTCTTTTCCGAAGCCCATGTTCCGCGCATCCAAATGCCAGAAGGTCTGGCGATTCCAGATAAACAAATCTTGCCGCGCACCCAATTGATTTTAAATTTTAAACGAAATTCAGCTTTAGTTGAAGGGCGATTGCAGTTTGCCTATGGTCACAAAAAAGTCGGCCCAACCGATACAGCCCAACGACTTTATGATCACGAAGATCAGTGTTTTTACGAGCGCGATGGCGGCACTGAACAGCAAGAGCAACAGCGCTTTTTGCAAATGGGTGCATCTTGGGACAAAGCTCTGCAACAGCATTTGTTCAAAGAGTCTGAGTTTGTTTCGGTTGCTGAACGTGCCATCACCTTGGGGTGGGAAGTTTTGGCTCATCAACATCCGTTGACGGTGGGCAAACACGCACACATGACGCTGAATTCGGGAATTGATTGGTTTGATTTAAAGGCCGAGTTCGAATTTTCAGATGGCAGCCGAGTTTCACTTCCGCAACTGCTGTCCAGTTTGCAAGCTGGTGAGCGGCTGATTCGTTTAGGGGACGGCAGTTATGGCCTGTTGCCTGTCGAGTGGCTTGAAAAATTTGGGCCGCTCGCTCAATTTGGTAAGATCGAAGATGATGCCCTTCGGATGAGCCCACTCCAGGCTCTGTTTTTATCCACAGTCCTGGGCAGCGATCCTCAATTTCGCAAAAACGAACGACTTAAAACTTTCAAAAAATTGATTGGTGATTTGCAATCTATTGAAGAGATGGAACCGCCGAAAAAATTCAAAGGTGAGCTTCGCCCTTATCAGAAAAATGGACTTTTTTGGCTGTCAACTCTCAGCGAAAATAAACTCGGTGGAATTTTAGCGGATGACATGGGTCTTGGAAAGACAGTTCAGATATTGGCGTTGCTCTGCGGTCATAAATCCGATCATCCCACTTTGATCGTGGCACCTAAAAGTTTGATTTTCAACTAGATCGGA
>CALCCV010000568.1 GCA_937900305.1 uncultured Pseudobdellovibrionaceae bacterium
AATCAGAACTTACTAAACGACATGCGAACAATAGTAAATTGCAGCTTGTATTTGCTAAAGCGGAATCATGGGAGGGGATTTGCGAATAGCACTTGTTAGCGATGAAACTGGTGTACAGGTTCGCAGACGCCAGATGATTTCTCCCGAGTCTTGTTCCGAAAACTCGGTCAAGAACGCTCAATTAAAGTTCAGAATGTTTCAAATCGTAGCGATTTAAGAGCTTCTTTCCTTGAAACTACTCCTGAGCAGAACATCTTCCCGTTCGATCAAAGTACATCTCTGCCAATCCTTTAGCAATTTCGGATTTGTTACTGTATACGATCCAATCTCGCTCGATATCTTGCATTTTTTTAAAAAAAGTTTTGTCCTTTCACTAAATCAGTTTCTGATTGGGCAATATAAGGACGTTGCTCTCATAGGCGTCTATGAGACGTTTCATGGTCGTCTATCTAATGAGTCAAAAGCACAGTTGGGAGCAATTGGCGCTCCACCGCCTGAGACCTGCTGCTTTGAATAGTCACTGTTTACAACTAGTCTAATCAAGGGATAAAATTTGGGAATGTCTACCTTTAACTTTTGCAGCGTTGTAGAAGAAACAAATTGGTCCGCACGGATGGCACCGTTAGTGCAGCCGCCCGCATCCACTGCATAGATTCCGTATTTTTGTATGGCTTCAGCCAATCGCATCCCTGGTTCACTTAAATCCAATTTACGGATGTCAACAGTGGGAGGAATGGCAAGGAGAGCCCCGTAAGCAATGTGGCCGGTATTGTTACTCGGCAGCTCAGCCCCTCTATCGCGACTGACCGCTGGGAGCTGAATTTCACGAGAAAGCAAAATATTACACATCATTGCAGACGTATGCTTCATTGGTAAAACCATTTGCAGGGCATGTTCGATTTTCTTTCCCGGCGTATTCACTTCGACACCCCGTAATAGTCCAAAGGCTGCCGCCACTCCCGATGCACTGGTTCCGATACGATCGCCAAGACTCTTGCCGTGCCCTAGCCCTATCATATCCCAAGTCTTAAACTGCCCTGCAACAGGTCGCCCATCATTCCAGGAGTACTCTCGTAACTGATAGGGAATTCCAGATGTTGAATCATAAATAATCGCCACTCCATCCCGACCAGAAGGATTTGATACTGGGAATCCTCCTTTTGGAAATCTGATTGTCACGGGCAGCCCAACGATTTTATCTTCGGCGTCGGGCCGTGCCCGAACAACCAACAGCGGTCCCGACTGGTCAGCTTGGGCCATGGCAACTCCAAATGGGGCACCAACATTAATATTGAAACTCTTAGAGCGGAGCCAACCACGAGTTGCAGGATGGTCAGCTCCTGCATAAATGGCTCCAGTACCCAATGGTCGATGATGTGCACTTTCTTTACTAAAAGGATTCATGAACAAACCCTCATCCGCTTCGCAGCCTTTCACTGGTGTGGGAGAAGGCGTTGGACTTGGAGAACTGGTTTTATCCAATATTTGAATAGGTAAATGAAAGTGGTCCTGATCAATTGCACAAGAACTCTGATCGACGAGCGCTATTTGAATCACGATATCTCGATTGCCCTGCAATCCATCTGTAAAATTAGTATTCACTGAAATCGCAATTTGCAGGTCTTCGCCAGTCAATGAAACATTTCCTGTGCTCGCATCTGCTAGATCTTTCAGAGGATCATCTATTAAATATCGCAAGTGGCAATTTTTGTTTCGGTTATCACGCTTCACGCTAAAAATAATCCGCTCACCTTCAGTGATGGATTGTACAGTGGCCTCAAGCGAGACTATGGGCTTCGCATTTGGAATATTGGGCGTGGATGGGGGTGTGCTTAAGCTCGACTCGTCTATATGACGGGTAGAATCAGTCGGAGAGAATTTTTGGCACGCCAAACACATAAAAACAGTACATAGACAAAGTAGGAGTAAATATCTCAAAGATCTTTCAGACATTTATATTTCCCCTTATCGCCTCAATATAAAATACTAACGTAATTCGCGACGCTAAACCTCTCAAAATTTTAATCGAGTCAAGTCGAGACAAAACATGCCTCACATTGGGATCCCTATATGCTCTTGAAGTTCAAATGCGAGCACCGACTTTGAGTACTCGTAGTTTCCCCTATGGTAAATCTGTTTGAATGAAAAAAGACCTCCTAAAAGAGAGCGGTCTTTTTCATGTTT
>CALCCV010000569.1 GCA_937900305.1 uncultured Pseudobdellovibrionaceae bacterium
GACTGGAGTTCAGACGTGTGCTCTTCCGATCTGTGGTTGCGCTCTGAATAGTGCCGCCATGATGTCCCACTTCCATTTGCCAGTGACGCTGGCAGGAAATGATGTGGGTAGCGACGATTCTGGTCGAAAAATTCTCGACTATCTTTCAAAGTTTCAAATCTCCCATCGATTAAATCAGCAAACTTCCGTGACCACTCCATTTTGCCAATGCCTTGTGGATCAGAGTTCTGGGGCAAGGTCTTTCTTACTTGCGCATCAGAGCATAAATGAATACAGCTCCGAAAGTTTAAACCGACTGATCAACGAAGTGCACACTGGTATTTTTTCTCATGCTTTCATTCAAACCTATCAAGAGGCTATGAGCCGCCAGTTTTTAGAATCGGTTCAAGAAACTGACTTGTGGATTTTGAGTCAAGATCGAAAGCCGAGGGAAGACTGCGTTTCTCTAGTGAATTGCATGCAAGTCTCTTGGAGCGAACAAGAGGGTCAACGCCCCCACGATGAACTGTTTGCGCGAGCGCAGGAGTATTTTCGAGGTCGCTGCACTCAAGTTTTAGCCACCTGTGGATCTGCTGGCGCCTTCTTGTTTGAACAGAGCGGAAAAATCCATTGGCAAAAGGCTTTCGTCGTCACGGCAAAGGATACAACAGGCTGCGGCGATGCCTTTCGTGCAGGGTTTCTAACGGGCCTCTATCAGAATCTCGGATTTGCCCGGTGCTTAGAGCTCGGCGCTCTAGCCGGTGCTTTCAAAGCGCAAAGAATGGGTTCTCATGTTTTAACGTCACTCGATGAAATAAAGACATATTTCGCCAACCAAATGTGAATTTGTCGATGTGATTATACAGTGTTCTTTGAAATCGATCAGAGCTTTTGCAATCTTCGGTTAAAACTGAGTTGTCTGAAATGACGAGCTCATGACAGGCATGACAGGCATGACAGGCATGACAGGAAAGGTACAAAATGAAACAGACTTCGACACCGAAATCTTCCGTAAAAGAGAGTCAAAATTCTGATTCGAATTCAATCGCGAAATTGCGAGAAATGACAGATGGAATCAAGTACGTGATGCTAACGACGATCGATGAAGAGGGGAGTCTCTTCAGTCGTCCCATGACCGTCCAAGAGCTCGATGATTCTGGCGTGTTTTGGTTTTTCACTGGTCGCACGACAGGCCAAGTCTCTGAAATAAAAAAGGACCAGCACATCAATTTGAGTTTCGCGCTACCTAAAGATTCGCGATTTGTTTCGGTCAGCGGTGTCGCCGAAGTTATCAACGACATCCATAAGGCAAAGGAACTTTGGTCTCCATTGCTAAAGGCATTTTTTCCGCAGGGATTGGAAGATCCAAATCTCACACTTCTGAAAGTGACACCAGTGTCTGCAGAGTACTGGGATTCTCCGTCTGCCACCGTCGTGAAAATTTTGGGCGCGGCGAAAGCTGTCCTCAAAGGGGAAGCTTACGAAGGCGGAGAAAACGAAAAACTCCACTTCACCCATTAGAGCCTCGGCCCTGGATTCGAAGGCAATAGTCTTCGACTAAAAATCGCACGCGCTCTTGAATCGCGGAGTTGACGGCCTGATCTTCACAAAGCGGGTGTCAGCTGAATCTGCAGTGAAGACGTTGCCGTTCCAACTTCGATCGCTTGAGTCAGCGGAACATATCCTTCTTTGCTAATTTTCAAATGATACTGTCCCGGTTTTAAAAACCAAAAAAATCGACCAAAGGTTTTTTCGCTTTTGCGAATCTCTTGGTTGGCATATTGAATTTCAGTGATTTCAATCTTAGCTTCAAGAGGTTGACCTGTCACAGAGTCATTCACAGTTCCACTGATTTGACTCTTGCCCAATATCTCGAACAGATAAAACCATCC
>CALCCV010000570.1 GCA_937900305.1 uncultured Pseudobdellovibrionaceae bacterium
TTCCGATCTCAACATCAGATCCTATCGAGAGTTTCAGCGAAAGGTTCCGATTTCAACTTACGACGACATGTTGACTTGGATTGAACCGCTGTTGCGAGATTCAAATCTGTCGCTCACAAAAGACCCAGTGATGGCTTTTGAAAAAACAGGTGGATCTACCCAAGCGAATAAGTTTATTCCTTTCACAAAATCCTTCATGGCCGAAATCAACGCCGTGACCAACGGATGGATTCACGATGTGTATCGGCGCCATCCTTCGCTGCTGGGGACGCAAAGCTATTGGTCCATTTCACCATTGATGAGAGATGCTGAGGTCACACCCGGTGGCACGCGCATTGGCTTGGCCTCCGATGCTGAATATTTTGGACCGCTTTCGCGTTTGTTTTTAAAACATTTTATTTCTGTTCCCCAGAGTGTGAGTTTGATCAAAGACATGGGTGAGTGGCGACGGGCCACCTGCCGACATCTCGTGGCTTCGCGAAATTTGGGTTTGATTTCTGTTTGGAGTCCCAGCTTTCTCACGTTGCTCATGGATGAAATTCGTGACCACTTTGATGAATTTTTGTATGCGCTCCCGCCAGAACATCAAAATCAAGTGAATCGCGACTTAGATCGTTACGGCTTGATTTGCGGGGAAGTGTTTTGGCCCAGGTTGGGGCTAGTGAGTTGTTGGACTGACGGAATTTCTCAAGAGTTTTTGCCAAATTTGAAAGCCTACTTCCCAACTGTCAAAATCCAACCAAAAGGTTTGATGGCGACTGAGGGTGTGGTGTCTGTTCCTTTCGGTGACGGGCCTGGATCGCCCATCGCCGTGAATGGCCACTTTCTTGAGTTCATGCCCGAAGACAAACGATCAGCCAATCCCCTTCTGGCTGACGAGCTTCGTCGCGGGGGCGTGTATTCGCCCATCTTGACCACCGCCAACGGTTTTTTGAGGTACCACTTGCAAGATCTTGTTGAGTGCGTGGGTACGGAAGGAAAAACTCCGCGAATTCGTTTTTTGCGAAAACAGGATCGCTCCTGCGATTTGGCTGGAGAAAAGTTAACTCTGGGGCGCGTGCAAGAGGCTATGGATGCGGTGTTGTCTGCGATGCCAATTCCATTTGAATTTATGATGATGGCGCCCAGTCTTCAGCCGGCCAGTGCGCCTAGGTACGTGTTGTTTTTAGAGAGCTCAGTTTCAGATTTAATGGTCGATCGATTTACGAAAGCGCTTGAAGGCGAGTTGCAACGCAGTCATCACTACAAGTATTGCCGGGATCTGGGCCAGTTGGGATCACTGCAGGTTTCGCGAGTTCAACAAGCGATGTTCACCTACCAAAAAACGCTGATGGCCCAGGGCCAACGCCTCGGTGACATCAAGCCAACCCGATTTGATCATCGACGAATTTGGCCTGCGGCCTTTTCGACGAAACACACGTCCGGGGCCGAGGCGGCTAGATTGTAAACAGTGAGCTGCAAAAAGGGTCACGGAGACGGTGAGAGAGGTGGACCAGCGTGCTGCAGCCAATTCGGGGACTGCAGCAGCTTCAACTCCGACGTCGGAGTTGAAGTGGGACTGGCATTCCATTACTTGACGGTGCAATTGTAAATGGCTGATTTTACGTTGTCTAAGTACTTTCGCTCAACGACGGATTCAGCACCATTGAGGGTAATCGTAATTGTTTCTCTTTCCACGGCTGGTTTCAGGGCAGCGTCTTTCACGATTTCTCGGCCATACACATCTCCGTTTTCAAGGCGCATTCCCAAAAAGGAAACGTCGTAGGAGTCTCCCTCAGTAGGATCTCCGGCCACCAGATTTTTCACTTGATCACCTTCGATAGTGAATTTCACGAACCCATCGCCGCCTTGTATGGGATGGCAAGAGTAGGACTCAGCTTGGGCCGTAGCGGCAAAGAGAGAGAGAGCGAGAATGGCTAGTGTTGTTTTCATAATTACCTTCCGGGTAAATGAGTTTTTTAAAATTGGAGTTGCAATATCTAGTCCGCCTCTGCTCCCAATTCAGAAACATCTCGCTCCCGGTTTTTGTTGTTTCGCTCTCCTATCAAAATTTACTTCCACAATTCGCGGTACACTTCGGCGGGATCTTGTTGGGGCAGTTGGCGTGGAGTCCAAGGTTTAAAAAGATCTCCCGAGCCTTGATCGAAGACGTTTTCATAAGCCAAATTGGACTTATTTTTTTTAAAGAAATAATGTGAGAGTCGGATGACATCACCAGGATTGGGACTGAATCGAGCGCCTTCGTCTCGTTTAGGGCTCCATTCGGGCATACACAGAGGAACGCCCTTGCTGAGGGCAAAGTCTGCAGCTTTTTGCAGGCCCCAGTAGTTGGCGTCGCCGTCCAAGATGGTTTGCCAGTTATTTTTTGGCGCCGTTTTCGAAGACCCCTTTACGGGTTCTGTGGAGCTATCGTGCCACGAAAGACACAAGAGTTTCGCTTGCGCCCCGATGGGTCCCTTTGGCAGAAGAGTGACGCCTGCCAATTTGACGTCGCTGGAGATGTTCCAATCGGCGACGTTGTTGGGCCACATCAATTCGGACTTAACGGTGTTTCCATCTTTGTCTTTGACGCTGTGTCGGAGTTGCGGGCGCCACGAAAATTTGTAGGGGCACGGTTTGCCACTTTGATATTTATAACCTTCTCTGAAAACGCGAACCAGTCGGGACCAACCATAGGGAAAATCTTTGTAAGTTGAGTGGCGCTCGGATCCCAGCAGGTAACTGCCGCTGGGAAATTGAGGGTGAGATGTGAGTGTCCATTCGTAGGCAAAATCGAAGGTCATTGGATAGGTGGTGGGTCCGCTATCCTTGTCGAGAGCGGCAAATTTGCGACCGAGAAGAAAGAGATATTTGTCGGCCGAACCATTTTTGATATCATACCAAACTTTTGGATTGGCCAAGTTTCCGTTGCCAACCGATTTAGGGATGGGATCCATCCAACCGAGGTGGATCAATTTTTTGCGGTGAAGCGTGGCTGGATAGGCTCCCCATACGTGATCTTTCCAAGCTCCATTTTTGAAAATGCCATCAAACTTTGGTGCGAAATTCAAAGGGAGCTGCGCTATTTCTGCGTTCACATCTGCTTCGGATGCGCTGCCCGCGGTTTCATACCAAGCGTCGCTGCCGTAGGGTATGGATTGGGTGACGCTGTCGGTGGGCATGGCTCGCCAATCGGCAAAGGTTTGGTCACGATCTGATTCGCCATTCACCCAATGGCCTGTGGACCACTGGTAGTGTGAAATGGGTCCCGCGCCAAATGTGGGGGCTGCTGATTGCGCAAAACTGAGCTGTGAGCCAAGGCAGATGGCTCCGACGAGTGGCAAGTTGGACCAGAGTGAAGAAGATTTTGACGTTCTTGACATGCTTTCTCCTTTTGTGAACGAAGTCACATTTAGTTTAGCGAGAGGCAAGATCGTTTCGATTTATAAATTTGGCTTGAGACAGACGGGGAAGTTCAAACTTCGGTGTTTGTGGCGTTATTTCGCCATTCGCGGTATTTAGAGGCCTTCGCCATCAGATCCAAATGACTGCCATGCTCTTTGATTTCGCCATTTTCTAAAAATAAAATGGAATCACAATCCTCAATCGTGGAAAGCCGGTGGGCAATCAAAATGGAGGTGCGCCCTTGCATGATTTTTCGAGTCGCGATCTGAATTTTTTCTTCAGCAATGGAGTCGATGTTGGCGGTGGCTTCGTCAAGAATGAGCAGTTTGGGATCTTGAAGCAAGATTCGGGCGAAGGCGATCATTTGCTTTTCGCCGAGTGAAAAATTGGTTCCTTTTTCTTCCACCACCGAGTCCAAATTG
>CALCCV010000571.1 GCA_937900305.1 uncultured Pseudobdellovibrionaceae bacterium
AAAGATACGTTGGGAAATTCCTGCGTGATCAACCCCGGGGAAATTCAGCGGATGAGTGCCGGGACTGGCATTCGCCACTCTGAAGTGAATCATTACAAAGACCGCAGCACACAGCTTTTTCAGATTTGGATTTCACCAAACAAAATTGATACGCTCCCATCCTATGCGCAAAAAGATTATATGCCCTCTTTGCGACGAAACCAGTTGTTGCTGGTCGCTTCTGAAAAGGAAACGGCGACTTCGATTTCGCTTCAGCAAGACGTTGATATTTGGCTTGGCCGTTTAGATGCCAGCAAAGGTGTTGAACACCAGATCGCCAGTGGCCGCAAAGTGTGGTTGCAGTCAATATCAGGGCATCTCAACATCTATGGAAAATCAGTGAAGGGCAGCGACGCTATGGCTGTCGAAGATGAGCCCTCCCTTTATATTCGGGCAGAAGAAGATTCAGAATTTTTGATCTTTGACGTCAGTGTCAAAGACTGAGGCAACGGTCGAAGACCACGCTTTCGGAGCTTTCACCTAAGGTAAATGTTCCCTCACCACAAGCCGTGATTTCAATGTCTCCGGACTTGCCGTCACTGCAAGTCGCTGACCACGAGCCAGAGACGGGGCAGTTGCACGAGCTATTCCAGGCCACGGCCGCTGGAGAAAAATCGCAACTGGCACTCGTCAAGTTGTTGACGACATGAATGGTGCCCCCATTTAATATTCGCCCATTTCGTTGGGCACCGGTCACCACAAGATCGGTGGTGGTCGTTGTTGTAAAGTCGGCGAGAGCACTTCCTTGATAGGTGACTGTTCTGCGAATTCCGTCGTTGCTAAAAGCAAAGATTCCGGCGCTGGTGCGAGTGATGCGTTGGCCGATGGTGCCCGTCTTCGTCACGGCATAAACGGCGCCCTGCGAGCTGGAAATCGCAAAATCAGGAACTCGAGAGATCGAATCGCCATCGGAGTCGACTGTGCAAGTGTTGTCCAAAGTTCCGTCAGCAAATGAAAGCGTGACGGTCCCGCTGAACACCGCGCCGCCAATGTTGCAGTCTGCAAAATCTCTGACGATTTCATTTTGCGAGCAACTTCCCCAAGTGTTCGTTAAAAAACAACTCGCGGCTTCAGCTCGCGGCAACAAAAAAGAGGACCAATTCGATTTGAAATGCTCCGGTGCCAGCCTGACAAAGTTTTTTTGTTCGCTGAGGGCCATTGAGTACGCGCCTCCGGAGCCGCCAACCTCATCGACCGATGCCATGACATCACCGATTTGGTGAGCCGCATTTTCTTGAATGCTGACGGTGTTTTTGTTTTCGGAGGTGCCCTTACATCCACTCAATGTGATCGCAAAGAGAAAAATAGCTGCGCCAGAGTTCAATAATTTCATACGACACTTCCTTTGTTCTCAGCCCATTTTTTGACAGATGGACTGCGTACTGATCGGCGATATCGGAGAATATTTTTAGGTCCAGCTGAGAGATGTTTTTGGTTTGAAAATGCGAAATTGAAATCGCAGCAGGGCTTCCTCATACGCGGCTGTCGATTTTTGGGCGCAATTTGCCCAGGTGAACTCTTTGCTACGCAAAGATCCTCGGTATCTGAGGTCCAGACTCAAGTCTGGCTGAGCCGCTAGCGCGTTGAGTGCCGCAGCGATCTCTTGAATGGAGAGTGGATTGACCAATAAGGCAGCGTCGCGAGCGACTTCGGCGCAGGCCGACGATTCGCTGGTGAGCACGGGCAATCGCCAAGCCATGGCTTCGAGCAACGGCAAGCCAAATCCTTCGTACAAACTGGGTAAGGCAAAAATCGCCGATGTTCGATAAAGTTCGCGGAGAGTTTCGTTAGATACAAACCCGAGGACATCAATACTTGGGTGCTGGGCTTTTGCGAGCTCGGCCTCGGCTCCAAATCCCTTTTTGCCGACAAGTTTGAGGCGATAGCCACGTTGAGGGAGGCCCGAATCTATAAATGCTTCGATGAGGCGGCCGACGTTTTTTCGTCTCTCGAGTGTTCCCACCGACAAAACCACTTTTTCGCGACGATCAAACGTCGGACCACCAAGCTGCCTTGAAGATGGAAAAAGATGGTCTGCCCCGTGTGGCACGACAGTAACGGCGGCGGGGCAAGTTGGAAAATGCCTTAGGAATTCATTTTTTGTAAATTCTGAAACCACAATCACAACATCAGGTCGGCAGTTTTCGATCATCCGTTTCATGTTTTGCACGGCGTGCTCAACAAATTCAGGTGTATTAAAATCAGTTTGAAACTCGACTAGATCATGAACTGTGACAACCTTGGCCACATTGGACCAGCGAGGCAAACGAAAATCTGGACCGTGGAAGACGTCAATCTCAGGTGTAGATGAGTTTTTCCATGGCCAAAAAAATTGGGGACGGGCGCCAATGTGCGCGGCGATTCGATCCGCTTTGCGAAAACGGGAAATCTTCAACATCGGTTTTAACGATGTATTTTCGATTGGGCCCATCGCCATGTACAAAGACTTGGTGGCGACGCCGATGCCGGTCAGTTGTTCGGATTCTAAAGATGCAACGTCAAAACCAACCCGCACAGTGAACCTCCAGTTAGCCTTAAAAACTTGACGAATCCTGACCTGTTAAAAGCCTTTTGGCAAACCAACTTGCGCCACTCGCGAGGAAACCTGATGTTGCACAATGGTTTCCAGATGGGCTCGCAGTGGAACGAGCGCACCCAGGTCCAATCCGGTATCTACATTCATACCCTGAAATGAATACAGAACATCTTCGGTCGAGACATTGCCTTTCGCACCGGGCGCATATGGGCAACCACCCAGGCCTCCAACACTTGCATCAAATGTGCGTACACCGAGGCGAAAAGCGGCGTGCAAATTGGCCAAGGCCTGTCCCCGAGTGTCGTGAAAATGGCCGGCAAACTTTCGTAAGCCCGCCTTTGCTTTCAAGCCCGTAAATAATTTTTCGATTTCGGCGGGACTGGCTGCACCGATGGTGTCACCAATCGAAACTTCGTAACAACCCATTTCGAGAAGTCGCAGCGCCAGAGGTATGACTGTGGCCGGAGCAATTCGTCCTTCAAATGGGCACCAAAAGCTGCAAGACAGATAGCCACGAACTTTGATCTTTCGACTTTTGGCCATTTTTAGCACAGGAACAAATCTTTCAAAACTTTCTTCAATTGTGCAGTTGATGTTGGCTTTGGTGAAAGACTCTGACGCCGCCGTAAAAACTGCCACTTCGGGAAGTCCTGCGGCCACAGCGTCACGCATCCCTTGCTCGTTGGGCACCAGGGCCGACAATCGCAAATCTTGTGGCAACTTTTTAGAACCTTGAGCGACCAAAATTTGCTGAATCAATTCTTTGGTGCCGGCCATCTGTGGCACCCATTTGGCAGAAACGAAGGCGCCGATTTCGAGTTCACGAAAGCCAGCGGCAACGAGTGACGTCGTCAAGCGCAGTCGGTCCTCGACGCTGACTGAAACTTTTTCGTTCTGAAGTCCGTCGCGCAGGCCCATTTCGACGATGCGAACTTTAGTTTTTGCCATCGCTTCCTCTTTCGCGTTGAGGTAAATTTAAATTAACTTATATTTTCCGTTTTCACTTCAAACTTCATCAAAATTTGGCCAAGAGCCACCTGGTCGCCAATATGGCATCCGACATCACTGACGAGACCAGTCACTTCCGATTTGAGAGAGTACTCCATTTTCATGGCCTCCATGATCAAGACGGTATCTCCCGCAGTCACCGCCTCGCCCTGTTTTTTTAAGACCTTTGTGATTTTGCCGGGCATGGGCGATTTGATTCGGTCGCTTTGTGCAGCCCCTGCGCCCCGACCTTTGCTGACGCGCTCCTTGGTCAGCGGAACCGAAAACGTTCGACCCTCGAAATGAAACCAAATTTGATCACCGATGATTTGCGCCTCACCGGCGCACTCTTTGGTACCGATCAACCATTGAAATCTCATTGCAACACCCGCCATTCTCCGACGAAAGGAGATTTCAGTGGGCTGGGTGTTATGGACGATCCAACTCCGTTGCTTTCACCGAGACGAAATCGGACGGGATTGGTGCGAACTTTTTCGATCAACGCCGCTTCGGTCGAAGAAATTTCAATCGGTTTCAAGCCATTTGCAAAATGAGTTTCAATAAATCGGGTGGTCATGGTGTGCTCAACGAACTCACGGTGGCTCAAAATTTCAATGAGGTAGGGAATGTTTGTTTTGACTCCGAAGATTGTCGAATCTTTCAAAACTTGCACTGTCTTGCGAATGCAGCTGGGCCGATCCACATCCCAAACGATGACTTTTGCAATCATTGGGTCATAGTAGGAGGTGATGCTATCACCGGCTTCAAAACCATATTCAAACCTTCGCCCTGGACCTTCAGGAAAGTGAACGTGGCCGAGCAATCCGGTGCTGGGTACCCCGCCCGCAAAGGGATCTTCGGCGTAAAGGCGACATTCAATCGCGTGACCGCGAGGAGAAAAAACGGAATTTGACGAATGAATAAATTCATTTTGTCCCGTCAAAATTTGCATCTTCACTAAATCAGCCGATAAAACCATTTCGGTGACGGGATGTTCGACTTGCAAGCGCGTGTTCACCTCTAAGAGATAATATTTTCCATCTTGCAATAAAAATTCAACCGTCCCAGCGCTCTTGTAACCAGCGGCTTCGGCAATCGCGACCGCAGCTTGGCCCATGGCCTCACGAAGTTCCGAGGTCAACGACGGTGACGTCGCCTCTTCAATAATTTTTTGGTGCCGACGTTGAACTGAGCACTCGCGATCGAAGAGGTGTTGAACTTTGCCGGTGCTGTCGCCGAAGATTTGAAATTCGATGTGTTTGGCCCGATCGAGATATTTTTCCAGAAAAACTTTGCTGGATCCAAATGCCGACAGAGCTTCTCGTTGCGCAGATTCTATCAGTTCTTTCGCTTCGTCGGGTGAACGCAGGATTTTCATCCCTCGACCACCCCCTCCCGCAGCGGCTTTAACGATGACAGGATAGCCCATCAATTTGGCTTGATTTACCAAATGAGTGACATCTTGATTTTCGCCTTGGTAGCCAGGAACTAAGGGAATTCCTAACTGCTCGGCCAAGCGTTTGCATTCCACTTTGTCACCGAGTCGACGAATGGCTTCGGGAGAAGGCCCCAAAAAAATCAGACCAGCGTCGATAACGGCTTGGGCAAATTCATAATTTTCAGACAAAAAACCAAATCCGGGATGAACCGCATCCGCACCAGCGGCGCGGGCACCATCAACGTTTTTTTGAATTTGCAGGTAGGATTCGGCGGTGGAGGCAGGACCAATGCAAACTTTTTTAGTCGCCATTCGATAGGCTCGCGATTGAACGTCGGGCTCTGAATGCAACAGAACTGTTTCAATGCCGAGATCTTCGCATGCCCGAATGATCCGAACGGCCACTTCACCTCGGTTAGCCACCGCAACTCTGCGAATTTTTTTGGACGTGACTTTCAAGATTGTCTCCAAGAAGGCTGACGTTTTTCTAAGAAACTCTTTAAGCCCTCTTGCCCTTCCGAACTGATACGTCGATCTGCAATCACCTTCGATGTTCTTTCAGCCTGCTCTTGCCAGCTCAAAGTTTTCACTTCGTTTAAAAGTTTTTTTGTTTCTCGCAAAGCTTCGGGTCCGCATTGCTTAAACATGGCGATGACCGAGGCGAGCTGCTGGGGGCCTTCCCCATCTCCGCAAATGCGAGTGACAAGTCCCATAGTTTTTGCATCGCTGGTTTGAAAATTTTCTCCGGAAAGCATAGCTGGCATGACGTGGGCCAAAGAGCACTTCCGCAGAATAAAGGAACTCACCACCGCCGGAGCAATGCCCAATTTCACTTCGCTGAAACAAAAGTCTGTACTGGTTTCGGCGATGACATAATCGCTGCAGGCGACGAGGCCGATCGCTCCGCCGTAGGCGGCCCCGTGCACCACCGAAATCACAGGCAGACCACAAAATGTCACCGCCTCAAACATACGAAACAGCGTTTGAGCATCGATTTTATTTTCCTCAAAAGTGTAATTCACCATCATCTTCATCCACTGAAGATCGGCACCTGCGCAAAAAACTTTGCCCTCACCCATCAATACAAGGGCAATGAGATCTTTGCGTTTGCCGACCCGGCTGAAAGTTTCGGTCAGCTCGTCGATCATTTCGGGATTGAACGCGTTTCGAACATCGGGTCGATTGAGTCGAACGTAACAGACATTTTCAACTTCTGAGACGCTCAAAAAAGAAGGAGCTTTCATTTCATACATCCTGTCTGCTTCAAATCTGCTTTCATTTCATCTGTTTCTAAATTACATGCGGAATACGCCGTGCATTTTGGGATCCCATGGTTTGTATAAACTCGCCGCTAAACCCATGGCCAAAATCCGACGTGTGTCTTTAGGGTCGATGATGCCATCATCCCACAGACGTGAGGTGGAGAAATACGCAGAGCTTTCGCGATCGTATTTTTCGAGGATCGGGCGTTTGAAATCTTCGCGCTCGACTTCGGTCAGCGTCGATCCTTTGGCCTCAAGCTGATCTAACTTTACGGTGAGCAAAACATTGGCCGCTTGTTCTCCGCCCATCACACTAATGCGGGCGTTCGGCCACATGAAGAGCATTCTGGGTTGATAAGCGCGGCCGCACATTCCATAGTTGCCGGCGCCATAGGATCCACCAATGACCACGGTGAATTTGGGAACGTGAGTTTGAGAAACCGCCATGACCATCTTTGCGCCGTGTTTCGCGATGCCTTCGTTTTCGTACTTACGGCCAACCATAAAGCCAGTGATGTTTTGCAAAAAGACGAGTGGGACATTTCGTTGCGAACAAAGTTCGACGAAGTGGGCAACCTTCATGGCGCTCTCGCTGAACAAGACACCGTTGTTTGCGACGATACCGACTGGATAGCCCCAGATGTGAGCAAAACCCGTGACCACTGTGTTGCCATAGAGAGGTTTGAACTCATGAAATCGACTGCCATCGACCAATCGGGCAATCACTTCGCGCACATCAAAGGGTCGTCTGGGGTCTTTGGAAATTAAGCTATAAATATCTTCTGCGGGAAACAGAGGCTCCGAAAAATCTTGTTGTTTCAAGATGACTTTGGGACTGCAGTTAAGATGAGCGACAATCGAACGCGCTTTTTCCAGAGCGTCCTCATCGTTTTCAGCAAAGTGATCGGTGACGCCACTCAGCTCGCAGTGAACGCTGGCTCCGCCCAGATCCTGCGCGCTGACCACTTCACCCGTTGCCGCTTTGACCAACGGAGGTCCGCCCAAGAAAATGGTGCCGTTGTCTTTGACGATGATGTTTTCGTCGCTCATTGCGGGAACGTAAGCTCCGCCGGCGGTGCACGAGCCCATCACGACCGAAATTTGCGGAATGCCCATCGCACTCATGCGAGCCTGGTTATAAAATATGCGACCGAAGTGATCGCGATCAGGAAAAACTTCGCTCTGCAGAGGCAAAAAGGCGCCGCCACTATCGACGAGATAAATGCAGGGCAATCCGTTTTCTTGCGCGATCTCTTGGGCCCGCAGATGCTTTTTAACGGTGAGTGGAAAGTAAGTTCCACCTTTGACCGTCGCATCGTTGGCAACGATCACGCAAGGAATGCCATGAATGTAGCCAATGCCGGTGACAACACCGGCACCCGGAGCTTCGTTGTCATAAACCTGCCAGGCGGCCAACGTTGAAAATTCGAGAAAGGCCGAGCTGGGATCCACCAATTTTTCAATGCGCTCGCGAGCTGTCAGTTTGCCGCGCGCTTTGTGTTTGGCAACCACATCGGTGCCGCCACCTTGTTGAACCCAGCGAACTTTTTCCTGCCAAGAGCTCACCAGCTGTCGCATGTGGGCTGCGTTGTCTTTGGCGAGATCACTGTGAAGATCAAAATTCGTTTCCAAGGTCTCCGAAAAATTATCCAATAGCCATCCCTTCAAGGTTCTTTAAGACAAGTTCTTCAAGTCAAAAGCTCTGCAAGGCTCGTTTATTTTTGGGGCGCATTTTGGGTCGCACCGAGCAAAGGAATTGCTGAAATCATCAAATCCACCTCGAGTTCCACCAAAAGTTGCTCTTGAAAGTCGCAAACTCGAATCTGGTGTTTGACTCGAGCTTCCTGCTTCGCCCGCAAATCGAGCAGCGCTGTTTGACACTGCCCTTCCTCGATTTCGACGCGCACCCTAACATCTGACGAAACTGGCCGCAAGAGTCGATACTCAATCTTTTGGATGCGCAGCGAACTGCTCTCATTTTCGAGTCTTCGATTCCACAAAATGCGACAGGATTCGGTGGCGGCCCCGACCAAAACAGCCTCACTCATTTCGCCCAGCATGTTGCGATTGTGAGTTTGGTACGGCAGCACAATTTCAATAAAATTGTCGGTCAGTTTTGCCACGCGTAATCCCAAAGTGTGGCTGATCGAGCGAAGGTGATTCAACACGTAAGACATCAACAATCGGCTCGCTCGTGGTGAGAGGTCTTCAAGCAAAGCCGAGAGATCCTCGAGCCGAAAGTGCAGCCCACTGCCCTTCAACTGCTCTTTGACCTGCGCCTCAACAATTTCTCGAGTTTTGTGCAGACTCTCTTTGATTCGTTTCTCAAACTCAGTACCCATTCCCAGCAGGCGGCCTCGCAACTCCATCGCTTCTTCCCTTCCTTGCACTTTCGCGCACTTCGTTTCAAATTTTCTCATCTGAAAAAGTTGAAAACTGAAAATTATCATGGTCCTATGATGATGACCAGTTAAGGCTTGCAGGAGCTGGCTTTTCAAAGCCGGCGGGAGGCATCAGTGTACCGACTG